>JBGCFJ010000625.1:0-11612 GCA_045106885.1 Saprospiraceae bacterium | reverse complement strand
TCTAACATTAAAACAACCGCCAATAATGATATTTTATAACTCAAAACTAAGGGCTTATTCCCTTTTGAAAATTGAAAATTATAAATTGAAAATTGAAAATTGTCAAAAAGAGTGCTTTTCCATTTTTATAAGAAAACCCTTTATTCTTCGACTATTTCAATTAAATTGCCCAAAATTTCCCTACCTTCCTGTTTCAATAAACTGAAGTCTGTAATGTCAAGTCAATCCACAAAGTTTCATTTAAAATTAAGAAAGGTCATTTACATTACCTTTGCTTGGCTTTGTATCAGTCTATTTCAAGTCTTTTATGACTATTTGATTGTGATTAGCTACACCAATGACCCTACCTTATTTCGATTGCCAGCCGTACTGGTTTCTACTATATTAATTGCCATTATCGCAGGAATTTTAGGGGGCTTCTTTATCGTCAATAAAGTAGAACCTTGGCTTAGAAGTTTGCCCTTTTGGAAAGCATTGGTGCTTTTGTTCGGCTTTTATACTATTACAGGTCTGATTTTAATGACCTTAGGTTCCTTCGTCTTCCAATCTATCGTATTAGAAGCTTCGGTATTTGATGCGATAGTAATGAAAGAGGTCCAAAATTTTCTAACAGGTTTAGACTTTTTAAAGCTTTTTATTTCTTGGGGACTCATTTTTTTAGGCACGATTGTACTATTAATGATTTATGATAAATACGGTCCTGGCAATTTCCGTAATTTATTGTTAGGTCGATATTTTCATCCTAGAACAGAAGAACGCATTTTTATGTTTCTAGATATTCGCTCTTCTACCACTATCGCAGAACGATTAGGTAATGAGCAATATTTTCGATTTATCCATGATTTCATCAATGACGCCACTCCGCCTATTTTATACGCACAAGGAGAAATTTATCAATATGTTGGAGATGAAATTGTTGTTAGTTGGACGATACCTAATGGACTGGCTAATCATAATTACCTCAATTGTTTTTTTGACATACAAGCAGCTATACAGGCCAAAAGTGACTACTATTTACAAACCTTTGGGACGATTCCTGAGTTTAAAGCTGGTTTGCATTATGGTTCCGTCATTTCTGGAGAAATTGGGACGGTTAAAAAAGAAATTACTTTTTCAGGAGATGTGTTGAATACTGCTAGTCGTATTCAGAGTGAATGTAATAAGCATCAATTAGATTTACTATTATCTGATGAATTGGTCAATTTAATGCCCTTGCCAGCGAATTATGTCCCGAAAAGTATTGGAGAGATTTCATTAAGAGGAAAAACGGAAGAAGTCGGATTGAGTACTGTTGTCAAACAATAGCCTATCTTCCAGTAACTTCCCGTTACTGGAAGATTTTGCTAGGGGTCTAGTCTACCTAAATTATCCAGTAATTCCCATTACAGAATAATATTAGTATGTACTCAGTATAGTAGCAAAATCAACTCGTTGGATGACTCCGTCGTCCAATGGGTTGGTTTAAATCATCGAACGATTTAAACTAGACGATTGAGTACTTACTAATATCACTAGAATCCTCCTAAAAATTATCAAGTAATAGGAAATTACTTGATAATATCATTTAGCAAACTGTTCATTTCCTTTAAATAAAGAATCTACAAAAGCTCGCTTATTAAAAATCTGTATTTGTTCGATTCCTTCACCTACACCTAAATATTTGATAGGCACTTTAAATTGGTCGCTAATCCCAATCGCAACACCTCCTTTTGCCGTTCCATCTAACTTTGTTAAGGCCAAAGCCGTTACTTCTGTTGCATTGGTGAAATGTGTAGCTTGTTCTATTGCGTTTTGACCAGTTGTCGCATCCAATACCAATAATACTTCATGTGGAGCGCTTGCCATTTTTTTACTAATCGAGCGTTTGATTTTTGACAATTCACTCATTAAATGTTTCTTGGTATGTAGTCGCCCTGCGGTGTCAATAATGGCTACATCACAATCATTATCAATCGCATATTTTACCGTTTCATAAGCTACTGCGGCTGGATCGGTATGCATTCCTTTTTCATAAAAGTCACAACCTACTCGCTCTGCCCAAATACCTAATTGACTGACTGCCGCCGCTCTAAAAGTATCTCCTGCGCCCAACACCACTTTTCTTCCCTGTTTTACATATTGATTTGCAATCTTTCCTATAGTCGTCGTCTTCCCTACTCCATTCACCCCTACCACTAGAATAATACTCGGCATACTCTCTCCAGGAGGGTCAAAAGATTCTAAATCCTTGGTATTATTTTCAGATAATAATTGTACGATTTCATCTCGTAAAATCCGATTTAATTCTGAAGTGTTTATGTATTTATCCCGTTCGACTCTAGCTTCTATGCGATCAATAATCTTAATGGTCGTATCTAACCCCACATCAGAAGAAATCAGTACTTGTTCTAATTCATCTAATACCTCAATATCTACTTTAGATTTGCCCGCAATAGCCTTAGACATTTTGGACAGAAAACTCGTTTTTGTTTTTTCAATTCCTTTGTCTAATTCTTCTTCTTTCTTTTTGCTAAAAAATTTCTTAAAAAAACTCATATTTATCGGTTGCCAGTTGTCAGTTGCCAGTTGTCAGTTGTCAAATAAACAAACCTAATGAATAAAGTGCGAAAATAACAGACTTTAGGCAAAAGTGTAAGGGTAAATTGACGGTTATTAAAGTTATTAGCTGTTATTTTCGATTAACTCGAATTTTCTACCTATCAATTACCTAGGTTGTAGGTAAGAAAGTTATTCGGAAACTATTTCAGGTATACTAATCCTTATATACATATACGACAAAGAGGCTTCTCTTTGCTAAGAAAGAAAAGCCTCTTTGAGTAATTTTATCGCTAGTAATGCTTTTATGTAAATGGCTAAAAGGTCACGCTGAATGCGCAACGATTAAAAATCAAAGCCATTCAGCAAAATGAGTTACTTTGCGTCAGCGAAAAATTCTTTCACCTTATCTTTGTGAACCATCTGTTGTTTGTAAGTATATTTCCCTGTTTTAGGGTCTTTAATACTCTTTACAACTTTAACAAAATTACGACCTGAACCGGCGTTTGCAGCACGTTGTGCTACTCTTGCGTTCTTACTGACTTTAGCCATGTTATAAGCAGTTTTTTATTATTAGAAAAAGGATTTACCCCAATTTAAGGGAAATCTCCGACTATTTCTTGTTTATCAAATAAAATTAGATTAAAGTTAACTTTTGATAAGCCATTAACTTTAAATAAAGTTTATTTAATCTCTCTGTGAAGCGTTACTTTCTTTAAGATGTTATTATACTTCTTCAATTCTAAACGCTCAGGAGTATTCTTTCTATTCTTTTCCGTTACATAACGAGAAGTACCTGGTTTACCAGAAGCTTTATGCTCTGTACACTCTAATATGATTTGGTTCCGATTACCTTTCGATCTTTTTGCCATTTCCTTAGTAATTGATGATTAGTCTAGTGATTAGTTTTAACTATATCCAAATACTAATCGCTAATAAAAAATGATTTATTTTAACTTAACGCCTGTGTCTACGCCTTTCTTCTCCAACTTTGTCAAGTATTCAAAAATACCTAATTTATTGATGGTACGCATAGCACTAGTTGATAACTTTAAAGTTACCCACTTATCCAATTCAGGAATATAATAACGCTTCTTATGTAAGTTTGGTAAAAAACGACGCTTCGTTTTTCTATTAGAGAAAGATACGTTATTTCCTGCGATAGGACGCTTTCCCGTCAATTGACATACTTTAGACATATCTATATATTTATTAGTTGCTAGTTGCTAGTCGCTAGTTGTCTTTAAACTGCTACTGCTACCGCCAACTGCTTACTAAAATTGTGACTTCGACAGGGTTCGAACCTGTAACCTCCTGATTCGTAGTCAGGGACTCTATCCAGTTGAGCTACGAAGCCATTTTTATTTATCTATTTCAATGAATTTTTGCAAAAAAAAAGACATAAATAGCCCTTGGCTTTTTTGCGAGTGCAAAGATAAGGGTTTTATCTAGTAATGAAAAGGGATTTATTAAGAATTTTTTGATTATTATTCAATTTTCTATACTCCTTTTAATAAAATGTCTGTCAAAACGCTTTTACCAAGTTATAAATATAATTTTAAGGCTATTTTTATCCACTTAAAAACAGGTTTCAACTATCAGTGACGCCCCATAAATAAATTGAATCACACTAAGTAGTCAGTCCAGTTAATATTGTCGGGTAATTTGGCGACTTTTAAAGCGGTACGTCGTTAAAAATACTCGCCATAGCAAAGGCTATGTCTGCGTTTTTTGCCTAGTATAACTTCAAAATTCATCCAAATACAACCCAACACTATCATCTTGACGGACTACTAAGGGTATGTTTAAATTTCTTAAAAAATAATAATCAATGGTTTAGTGTTCTTAAAGTTAGATTTGATTGATTGATTGATTGATTGATTGATTGATGTCCTGCTCGAAAACAATCAAACAATTTTTCACCAAGACAAATTTAAATATTTGTTACGGGGAAGTAATATTCTTGGGTGCATCTCAAAATGTCACATTAAAATTAATGGACCATTAAAAGTAGCTTAGACGGCTGGTCTGAGTGGCCTTAGCATACCTACTCAGACCAGAATTCTAAGGTACGAACGGCAATTTGAGATACGCCCTATTCTTAATTAAGCTATGCTTATCTTTGTAAAATTATTTGGGTTCTCTTTAAAATATTTGACTTAAGTAGGCAAAAAAGAAAATTTAATCCCCCCTCAAATTAGCAAAACAGCTAATTTATAATTAAATTTACACTTACACAACCTATTCAACACATTACTACTTCTACTCAAAACGTGTAAACGCTCTACAAAATATCAAATATTGTAAAACCAGATTTATGAACATTATAACTGATTCATCTTTAGGAGTTATAGTAGTAGAGGAGGATGAGTATTTTATTTTACATTTAACCACCTTAATCGAAAATATCGGATATTCGGTATTACAGGTCGTTCGTGACCAAGCAGAAGCCCTTTCTGCTATTTCTAGTTACCGTCCAGATTTAGTAGTAATGGGGCTTGATACGTCAGAAAAGAAAACACTCTTCAAATATGCTAAAGTATTAAAAGATAGCACGCCTCCTATTTTATTTATTACCAATTTCAACAAACAAACTTTATACAGTAAGCAAAGTATTGGTGTTCGAGCCACAGAGGACACTATAAAAAAAGCCATCAAAAAAACACTCACTACCTTAGAAGCTACCGAGCGAGTAGGTAATAATGTTTTTATATATAAAGGCTTTTTATTTTTTGCTAAAAAAGGAATCTTTGATAAAATAAGAATAGCGGACGTTCTTTATTTTAAGGCTATTGATGATTATGCCTTAATTTATACGGCAGAAAAAACAGTCACTATTTTCATAGGATTGAAAGAACTCAAAGTCTTATTAAATGACCATTTATTTGTACAGATTCATAGAAGTCACTTTATTAATGCTCAGAAAAATATAACAAGTGATTTGGAAAATAATAACCTTTATATTGAGGAAGCATACATCGTTCCAATGAGTCGGCGACTTAAAAAAGAAATCTTTGGCTGGTTCAAAAGCAATAATATTTCAGTCCTGCCCCAATTTTGATAAAATCGTCGCTATAATTACCGTTGGTGATAAGGCTATATCTACCTCAAAGGCATTTGCAGGTATCTCCAATGTGTCAAACTGAGATTGCAATAAAGAAGCAGGCATATAGTGGTCTGCTCGCTGATTTATTCGATTTAAAATCAACTCAAAATCGCCATTCAAAAATATCCATTCTGGAGCATTAGACAATCCCTCTTCTAAACTTATTCTATATTTTTGCTTCAAGGCAGAACAGGTAATAATTGCCCCTTTTTTAGCCAATTCTTTTTTGGCTAACTGATTCAAATTAGCTAACCACGGCGCTCGGTCTTCATCATTCAATGGATTCCCTGCTTTCATTTTTGCCACATTTTCGATTGGATGAAAATCATCCGCATCAAAAAATGGTACTCCTAATTCCTTAGCTAATAACTCGCCGATAGTGCTTTTACCACTACCAGAAACGCCCATGATGAAAATGATATTCATTGTTGTATTGCTATATTGTTAAATTGTTGCGCTGCAAAACAATGCAGCAATACAACAATATAACCATTGTCAAAAATTAATCTGAAACTCCGTTCGTCCTTTCTCTATTGTCTGCAAAGAAAAGGTAAAATCGTGGTTTCGTAAAATATCTCGAATTAAAGTTAAGCCTATCCCCTGCCCTGTCCGTTTCGTACTAAAAAAAGGGGTGAATAATTCCACTTCTATTTCTTAATCTTTGCTTTGTATCGCTAATGGTAATTCGACTTCTTTCAAACCACTCGTAACGGATTGTTGTTTATAAGCTAAATCACTTTCTAATTGCTTTTTCTCTAGTTGGGCGATTTCTAAATTAAGTTTAACTTTTTCCATTGCTTCTTCTGTCCCTCCGCCAATTATTACCAATCGCTTGGCATCTTCCAAGTCTGCTTTCAAACCATTGATTCGCAATTCTTTAATTTCATTATTGGTAAGTTCTCAATAAAAATGTAAAATCAGCTCGTCGGATGACTATCGTCGTCCGATGAGCTGATTTAAATCATCCGACGACGCAGTCATCGGACGATTTAAATGGACTATTGAGTACTTACCATTATTGATTTTTAAATCGTATAAATTTTTATCTAGTGTTCGACCAAATTTAAAATGACGGGTAATCGTTCTATCTCAAACGTAGCTTGGAAATTCATTTCCAAGGGGATTTTTCTTCTTGGAAATTCATTTCCAAGTTACGGCTAACCCGTCAAATCATGTTTGGTCGACTACTAGTAGTCTGTCATGTTTGAAATGACGGGTGATTCGTAATCGCCAAATTCATTTGGCTGATTCTACTTAATGACTGAACCAGCCAAATGAATTTGGCGGTTACGAGCGACTTATCCAATCGACATTTCAATCTTGACTAAACACTAGTGGTTCAAGTCATAAATCCTGGTTTTGATTATTCAAGATTAACAGGATGAGATATACGCTGTATTATCCCAAGTCATTTATCAAGAAAATAAATTTACTATGTAAATAATTCTACTTTGTTAGATTATTTTTTTGTTCTGAAAAAGCTAAAAAATAAAATTTAACTTTGATTTAAAAACCCTAGATTTGGCATATCTAAACCAAACATTATTTTAAAGTGACAAAGTAGAGATAAGTACCAACTATAATTCGTGGGGGTAATAAATTCGTGGGAAATTAAATGCAAAATGTCCAAGCTACGGTTTCGCTATGCCTACTAGCTGACATTTCACATCCTATATTTTGCTAATATCTTACACAAGTTCTCTTTTTACCTTTTAGATGCCTTAACATCAATGGGTTTGCCCTAATTTAGCAACCTCAATCCCTCAGCATTTATAATATCAAGCAACACATACTGTTTAAAAAAAATTAACCATTACCTAGACTTTGTAGTAGGCAGTTTACAGTAATAAAACTGTTTTCATAGCGCAATCACCCTACTTAAAGGTCAAAAAAATTTAAACAGTTATGACAAAAAAGGTCTTACTACTACCAATCTTATTATTGTTCTTAGTACAAATTTGTGCTGCGCAACATACTTATTGCGGACATCAAAGAGCAATGAATCAACTGGCAACCCAGTATCCAACTTTCCAGAAATCAGTTCAACAAACTTTTGCGGAAGCTCAAAGAACTCGTGCTACTAGTCGTTCTAATGAATTACATCAAGTACAAGTTGTCGTGCATGTCGTGCATAATACAGGCGTACAAAACATTCCTGATGAATTGATTCATGAGCAAATTGCTATTCTAAATGAAGATTTTCAAAGCTTAAATCCTGACCAAGCAAATGCTAGAGACATCTATAAAGCCATTGCTGGTAATGCAGGGATTGAGTTTGTTTTAGCAACGACGGACCCTGATGGCAATCCTACTTCTGGTATTACTCGTACCGAAACAGCCGTAGAAACTTTTGTGGATTTAGATTTAGATATTACTACTTTATTAGAAGCTGCGGCAGAATGTGGTTTAGATTTCACTTGTATCCAAGAAAAACTCCTAGTCGGTGGTTTAGAGGATGGTGCAGCAAATGGTGCAGTCCAAATGGATGACGTTAAAAGAAGTGATAAAGGAGGCATCGACCCTTGGGATACCGATAGATATATTAATATTTGGGTGGCTAATTTAAATATTGACTTTTTAGGACAATCCATGCCAGCAATCTTAGGTTTTGCTTATCCACCAGCAGGCGCTCCGAATTGGCCAGCAGAGGTTTTTGAAGAAGATTTAGCTTCAATTGCAGGTGTTGTAGTTCACCACGAGGCATTTGGAAAAAGCAATGCTGGTGAAGGCTTAATAGGCAATTTAGCAAATGGTGGTCGTACAACTACCCATGAAATGGGGCACTATTTTGGCTTACGTCATGTACATGGCGATGGTGGTTGTGACGAAGATGATGGCATTAGTGATACGCCAGCAGCAGACGCAAGTGTACAGGCACAAGCTGACCCAGAAAATTTACCTGTTTGTGAAGAATTATACCTTATCAATACTTGTGATTCAGATGATTTACCAGACATGGTGGAAAATTATATGGACTATAACGCCATTACTTGTCAAAATTTATTCACGCAAGAACAAGTGGATATTATGCGAGCAATGTTGGAAGGACCAAGAGGTGGTTTGATTGGACAAATGAGTACAACGAGTACGGCAGAAGAAATTGCAGCTACTCAAGGATTTGACGTCTATCCTAATCCAACAGCAGGTACATTAAACTTATCTTTAGCGGGTTATAATATTGCCGATTTCCAAGTTCGAGTACAAAATATTTTAGGCGCTGAAGTTGCCGTAAATGTAACTAACGGCAATACGCAAATTGATATGAGCCAATTGAATAACGGGGTTTACTTAGTCAATTTGGTGAAGGAAGATTTACAAATTGTTAAAAAGGTTTCTGTACTTACAAGATAATTAATAGCAATCTCGATTCAAGATTTACAAAATTCACAAAAGACATCTAAAAGATAAAACAGAACTATGGTTGTAACAGAACGATGACAGCCAAACTTTACATTCTTGAATTATTATTTAAAAAGGTTGGAGCAGGTAACATAAGTTACCTGCTTTTTTGTTTTATAGAATGAGCGAATAAAAAAATCCCAAAGGATTATTTTGTGAAGCGAACCGCAATGCGGATGGGAGGGCATATCTAAACAACCATCCAAGATTAATCACTACGGTGTGCCGAATGGTCGGATTATAGGAAAGTCGCCTTATAATTTCCCCGCTATTTTTTCTAATGATTTCCGAGGGAATAAGGCTCGAATTTTGTTGATGCTCTGTTTGGCGGAGGGGATGAATATGGAGGAAATTGAGGCTGTTTTTGAAATGTATTAACCCTATCTTTCATTTATACGAGTAATTAACAGTTCTATCCATTTTTTGAACCTTGGACATTTTTCCATAATTTTTTGGATGCCGATGGTCTCGGCAATCAAATTCCCTTCGTTTACTTTATCATATTTCTCTCTATTTTCAGCCAAAATGCTAATTAATCTTTTAGAAGGTGCAGTATTAGGGTGATTATTAATGTCTTCTGGATTATCGTATTTATCAATAATATTTTTTGTAGCTTAAAAAATTTTAGGATTATCATACATTTCTTCAAAGCCTATATTAGAGGAGAATAGGAGTGCTTCAAATTCATGTTTTTGAATATAAGGTATAAATCGACGGTCATTAATATCATTACTCATTCCCTCTAATAGCAAATCAATTTTATCATCAATATTAGTAGCGCTATCCATCAGTTGATAATTAGGAACTGATTTTGGAATCTGGAAAAAATCTAAAATACTGGAAACGACTACATTTGATTCTCCCAATACTTTTTTCAAGTCGTTTCTTAGATGGTTGTAATTTACAAAACCACCTTTATGCCCTCTACTCGTTTGTATTTTAATAGCTGAAATATCATAAATTCCTTTTTCGTTGAAATAATTCCTTAGAGAAATATTCACAAATTCTTCTTCTGTTTGTCCTTCTACTATAATGATTAATCGTTTCATGGTTGTCCTCCAATTACACTTTTAAGCCATAGTTCTCCTACATTATAGGTTTCCAACCAAGAAGACAACTCATTCACATCCAAACGCTTAAAAATTGATTGATGCCCTCGTCTATCTCTATCTACTGTAATAATATCTTCCGGTTCAAAATTATTAATCAAATCAACAGACTGAGTAGATAATATTATTTGACTATGAGCAGAGGCTTTCTTAACTAAACCTGCTAGTTTGTTGATTGCGGAAGGATGCAATCCTAATTCTGGTTCATCTATGATGATTGTCTTGGGTGGGTTTGGCTGTAACAATAAGGTTGTTAAGGCAATAAATCTTAAAGTACCATCTGATAAATTTTGCGCATTTTGATAACGGTCAAAACCTTTTTCCTTCCATTCTAGTCGTATAAACTCTTCATTGAGTCTATCTGGTTTTAAATTAAAAGATTCAAAAAAAGGAGCAATCGAAGCAATCACTCTTTCAATTATCCTAAGTTTTTTAGGATGCTTTTCTTGTAAAAAATATAAAAAAGCAGGTAGGTTTTCTCCATTTTCTCTTAAAAATACATTGTCGTTAGTCCGTGCTATTTTATTTAATGGAGAATCGTCGGAAGTATCATGGAAATGATACACTTTAAAACTATCAAAATAAAGTTGCAAATTCTTATCTCTAATATCTGTACTCTGTGTTAAAATAAAACTCTCATAGTCAGGAATTGGATTAGTTGAAGAATTTTTCCAGTTTCTATAGTCAGGCCTCTCATCTCTCGCTTCAGAAACCTCTTTCCTTATAAAAGCTTTCTTTTTATTATCGGATAATAAATTAAAAATATATCTATATCTAATAGACCTTGTTTCATCTAAAAATTCCACTTTGCCTACAATTTCAGTATGTTCCTTCTCCCCAAAAAATATCAGATTATCCATATACCCTTGTTTCGCAACATAAGTATTTAACTGGTTCTCTTTTAAACTTTTAAGCAATAGAAAAAAAGACAAAAAATTACTTTTCCCTACTCCATTTGCCCCAATAAAAATATTTATATCATTTAGTGTTAAGTCTAAATGCTTAATAGATTTAAAATTCGTTATTTGAATATTTTCAATCATAGATTACTAACAATTCTACACTACAAAATGATTGTTAAAACTTAAAACTACGAAATTTTCCTAACTAAAGTCAAAATTTGTTATACCGAATAAGCTGATTAATATTCCGACCTGAAGGTCGGTGACAGGAAAGCCTGAAGGCTTTTCTACCAGTTTACGGTTCTACAATATTAAATAACAACTCAAAAGGAGTGCCTACCATTTTTTGGAAATCCGCATAATCACTTTTACTTCCTTGAATGGTAATATTGCCCGCCAAAACCTGCTTTAAGCCTGTCGTTTTCTTAGTCAAAATATCATTAAATACACTTTTATTCATCGTAATCGTCGCATTTGGATTATCCGCTAATACCCCCATTCGATTATGCAGAACATCGTTTACTAAATACAAAGAAATAGACTGCTTGATGTCTGGAAAAA
>JBGCFJ010000624.1:0-3278 GCA_045106885.1 Saprospiraceae bacterium | reverse complement strand
TGCTGCAAAACCTCCAAAAATAGCGATGCTGTAATGATACCATTCTAATTCCATGCTTCTATATTTTGCTCAAAGGTAGAGACAAGGATTGAATTATTGTAGGATTGGAGCGAAATGCTGGGAAACTCAACTTCAAGCTCAACTTCAAGCGTTAGAATTAGAAGTAATTATTGGAGTTAATAATGACTAAGGGGGATTTTGTACAATTTTAAAAGATATATACTTTGCACGGGGTAAAAAAGTGATTCTAAGAAATATCTTATCACCTCGTCGGATGGCTGCGCCGTCCGATGAGGTAGTCATCCCATCGGACGGCGCAGCCATCCGACGGGATGTTACAAAATCACTTTTTTACCCCTTTTAGAGTATAGAAGTGAATCACCCTAGTTGTGTATACTGGTAATTTTGTATATGCATCTTATTTGGCGTCTAGTCATGGCAAGGACATCTGCGGTCTAAATCCGTTATAATCCTTTATCGTAATTGCCATCAATTCCTTAGCCTCTTTTAAATCCTTAAAAATGCCACTAAATCCAAATTCACTTTTTAAGATTCCATTAATTCGTTCAGCTATGGGATTGTCTCCAGAGTTGTCATCCTGAGTTACACTAATAGCGATTTTATGCTCTTTTATGCAATCTGTATATACGATAAAAACATTATCACATAAGATTCCGTCACTTACTAATTGTCCTAATAGCAACACCTATTTTATGAATTGGATTGATTTTGCATGCAAAAAGGATAGTTTTGCATACCTACCTCCTTAAAGAATAATTAATTTTGCATTGTTCAATTTGTAAAATAAAAACCTACAACCATAGACTTCTGGCAAGTAATTCATACTATTTTTCTCAGCTTGAGTAAATAAAGAAGTGTCAACAAAAGACTTTGATAAATCCTCAGAATTGGTATAAAAAAAGAACTAGATTATGCAAGTATTCACAATGAATGAAAGTTTTCCTATGAATGCGTGGTACGCAGCAGCATGGGATGTTGAAGTTAAGAATACGTTATTAGCTCGCAAAATTTGTAATAAATCGTTGGTATTATACCGTAAGCAAGACGGAACACCTGTTGTCTTAGAGGATGCTTGTTGGCATCGCCTTTTGCCTTTATCCAAAGGTCATCTGAAAGGAGATACCGTTGTTTGTGGGTATCACGGATTGCAATACAATAGCGATGGACGGTGTACTTATATGCCTTCGCAAGAAACCATCAACCCTTCTGCCTGTGTTCGGTCTTATCCAACCGTACAGAAATATCGTTTTGTCTGGGTATGGATGGGCAATCCTGCCTTAGCAGATGAAGCTAAAATTCCGGATATGCATTGGAATACAGCCTTGAATTGGGCTGGTGACGGCAGAATGATTGAAGTAAAGTGTAATTATCGCCTAGTGATAGACAATCTAATGGACTTAACACATGAAACATTTGTTCATAGTGAAAGCATTGGTGACGACACCGTAGCAGAATCCCCTTTTGATGTCGTTTATGATGAAAATACAGCAACGGTCACTCGATGGATGAATGGTATAGACCCACCTCCATTTTGGAAAAACCAACTCAACAAAAAAATACCCTACGACGGAAAAGTAGATAGGTGGCAAATTATCAATTTTGAAGCACCTTGTACCGTCAATATTGATGTAGGAGTAGCCATAGCTGGTACAGGTGCGCCCGAAGGCAATCGGTCTCAGGGTGTCAACGGACAAGTTTTGAATACCATAACGCCTTCTACCAATCAAACTTGTCTTTATTTTTGGGCATTTTGTCGCAATTATAATATTCATGACCAAGCGAATACCATTGAGTTAAAAAATGGAGTTACTAATATTTTTGCGCAGGATGAAGCCATTCTAGAAGCACAACAAGAAGCTATTAATCAAAACCCTAATAGAGAATTTTACAACCTCAATATAGACGCAGGTGCAATGTGGGCACGTAGGATTACAGATAAAATGATAGCAAAAGAACAATAGTTATACTACTATACATTTTAGAAGTCAGAAGTCAGACCGTCAATTTCATTGACTGTCAGAAGTCAGATAATTTAGACGTAAAATTTTAACAATTAGTAATTTATACGAATCCAATCTGACTTCTGACAGAAAAATTTATTTTTCGGTCTGACTTCTGACATCTTTTGTATAGTAGCCTAGCAATATTTCACCCTAACTATAACGATTATGCGATATAGAAACGTTTGGATGGATGCTACAGTTATTGAAGTGACGCAAGTAGCAGCGGATGTCCGACAAATAAAAATTCAGCCACTCAAAGGGACACAAGTTTTCACCGTAGGGGCACATATTGACCTTTCGGTATATATAAATGATTTACCAGAGGTACGCAGTTATTCATTAATCGGGCGTTTTTTACAGGGGAAACCCTATACGATTGGCGTTAAACGATTGGAGAATAGTCGAGGAGGGTCCGCTTATATGTGGCAATTAAACGTAGGGGATAAACTGTCTATTTCTGCTCCAGTCAATCATTTTGAGCTAAGCTATACCGCTACCAATTATCTGCTAATTGCAGGGGGCATTGGCATTACACCGCTAATAGGAATGGCAGAAACGTTGAGCAACAGAGAAAATACAAAGGTACAGTTAGTTTATGTCGGTAAAGCCGCCGCCACAATGCCTTATCTTAAGCGGTTGAAAAATTTACTTGGGGATAATTTAATCCTTCATTTCAGTCAAGAAAAGGGGCGTATTGATAGTCAAAATATACTAAAGATGGTTTCGCCAGAAACCTTCGCCTACCTCTGTGGTCCATTAGGTTTCATGGATAATGTTCGTCAGGCTTGGGAAGAAAGTAATATGGATAATGCTAATTTACGTTACGAAACTTTTGGCGCATCAGGCCTTTTTGCACCGCAAGCTTTCAAGGTTAAAATTCCTCGATTTAATGTGGAACTAGAAGTACCAAAGCATCAAAGCTTGCTACAAGTACTTAAAGCAGCTGATATAGAAGTCATGTTTGATTGTCAGAAAGGGGAATGTGGTTTATGTCAAGTTGATATTTTGGAATATACTGGAGATATAGACCACCGAGACTATTTTTTTAGTAAAAATGAAAAAGGAGAAAACAAAAAAATGTGTACCTGTGTTAGCCGAGTAGCCAATGGGAATTTGGTTATTGATACCGCTTACCGAGGGAAGTAGCTGTTCGCTTTTTTTCCTACTCCCTTAACACTTAAAATCAGCAATAAACAAACATAAAAACTCATAATAATCAGCGAAATCAACGTCAAAAATCTTTTTAGAGTAAAC
>JBGCFJ010000623.1:0-4147 GCA_045106885.1 Saprospiraceae bacterium | reverse complement strand
CATCGCATGGTTAAATGGAGCATTTAACATTTATTAAGAGTTATCCAATAACATCAATTGTATGTCAAATTTCATTAAAAATACTATAGAACGGCATCCTAAAACCATGTTGTCTATCACTTCGACCCTCTTTATAGCTACCTTAGTTTTCAGATATTTAAATCAAGAACATGAGGAAATTGGTTGGATGGTTGGTTTTGTTTTAGGAGTTATAACTGTTTTTATGTTGATTCTTTTGCGAATATTATACAGCGGAAAAATCAATTAAAAGGCGAAGTTATTTTTTGGTCAATACTAAATGAGAAGCTTTTTTAAAACGGAGTAAAACAGAAAAATAATGTATAAACCTTTTCCTGACCCCTATCAAAATACGATTGATAGACATCCTAAAAAATGGCTTATTGTCAGTAGTTTAGTAACTGCTATTTCATTAGTATTGCTACTTACAGATAATAATAATCTGTTGACGGACTTTCTTTTTGGTTTTTTTATAGCCGTTTTACCTCAGGCGTTTTATAAAGTATACTCCGCAAAATTATGGGGACTTTTTCCTAAAAAATAATCTACCGATACCATACTAAATATAAAAGAGGCTTTTACACATTCCGTTTTATTGATAGTTGATATTCCCTCAACCTATTATCTATTTGGTTGTAAATTTTTTAAGCTGGCTGAATGTCAACTATCCGACTCGTTTTTGCAAAAATTATCAAAGAATCCATGAAAAATCACAATGGTCTAAATGCTTAGACCAGTAACTATTTTATAGATAAACTGGTAGGGCTGAATTCATCATTTATCGTTCATCTTTCATCGTTTATTATATCCTTTAATCACTAAAAAACAATAGTATCATGACTAGATTATTCATTATTACGTTATTTATTTTATCTACGACTTATAGCCAAGCTCAATTAAATTGGGTATATAACATGAAAGAAGCGCAAGCACTTTCTTTAAACGAAAACAAATTAATCCTTTTAGATTTTTGGGCAAGTTGGTGTGGCCCTTGCAGAAATATGGACGATAAATTATGGGGCGCTCCTGAAATTTCCGAAGTGGCTCACAAATTCATTCCCTTTAAAGTAGATGTAGATGTCAACCAAGATTTAGCGGGAAAGTATGGCATTAAAGGTATTCCAACCGTCATTTTAATCACAGCAAATGGAGATGTTGTTTGGAAGAAATCAGACTTTTCGAGTGCTAAAGTATACTTAGATTTTTTCAAAACTTTACCTGAGGATATCAGCGTGCTTAATGAAAAAATAACACCTGTTTTAATGGATAATAAAAATAGTCAAGCTTATCTAGATTTAGGAATGGCTTATCAAAAAACAGGTATTCAATTGAAAAATACAAAATTGAAAAATGCCTTTTTGAAATTGAGTAACTCCTATTTTAAGCAAGCCAATAAAAAAGATTCGACTGGTGCATTGACAGGAAAAACAGCTTTATTGAGCATTTTAAATGAAGCATATAAAGGGAATGTCAAAAAAGTTAGAAAGAAATTAGGCAAAATGAAAGCAGCTAGTTTGGACAAGGAATTACAAGAATTAAAGCAATTTATTGTGGCTTACTGCTATAAATGTGAAGGAGACAAAGTACAATTGGCTAGTTCAAAGGCTGAAATTACGAATACTCAATTTCTAGCACAGTTGGAGTAATAGGATAGATTTAAGCACCTCCATAGATAGAGACGATACTTTTTTAGAGGTAATGAGTGAATAAGATTAATGAGGTAAATAAGGTAATGAGTGAATAAGATTAATAAGGTAATGAGGTAATGAGGTTGAATTTAAGTTGAATGACTAATGTTTGCTTATTAACCTCATTTCCTCCTCAAAATTGTTCAACTCCTAACCTAAGGAAGTATAACCTAAAAAATTTTGAATCGGTATGAATATAATTACTAAAAAACAATGGATACGGATTGCTTTGGGAATCTGGAATTCGTTTTTCCAACCCACAGATAAAAAAGAAAAGAAAGCTGTTTTGAATCTCAAATATCCACCACCTAATTTGTTTTAAGGGTAAATGAATACAAGATTTTTTCTAAAAAAGCAAAGATACTTGGGGATTACATTAATAAAAAACTATTTTGCGCAAGACTGTTTTTAGTTGATTCTCTAATCCATAAAGTAGGTACGTAATGAAAATTTCACAAGTATTTTTGTTTATAGTAAGCACCGTTTTTCTTTTTAGTAATTGTCAATCTGCTACTAAAACGGAATCGGCTGTCCGAGAAGGTATAAAAATTGGAGATGTTTTTAATTATCGTTTTCATATCAATAATGCGGGGAAAGTAGGGGTAGGAGCACAAGAAATGAATCAGGTAATGGAACAAAAGCAAGACATGGGATTTGTGGTTAAGGAAAAAACACAAGCGGGAAATGACTTAATTGATTTTGTGATGCTACATATTGAGTTAAGTATGTCAAATACAGTAGATGGCGTTCCTGCTGGACCAGCAGTTGCCTTTAATTCAAGCACGGATAAAGCACCTGAAAATCCAGGATTTATGTTACTTCAAGGACTTATTGGACATCATAATACGATTACAATTGCCCCTAATGGAGCAATTATTAGTATTGATGGCTTGGAAGAAAAAATTGATTCTTTATTTAACAAAAACACGATTCCGGGAGCAGAACAATTTATGATGCAAATGAAAGAAGGTTTCAATGAAGAAGCTATGAAAATACAGTTAGGAGAATTAATGAATTTAAGTACGCTGGACAAACAAATTGGAGATAGTTGGGAACAAATAGTAGATATTGCGGTGCTTCCTACTTTTGTCAATAAATTACACAAAACCTTTACCCTTCGAGACAGAAAAGATGGACATGCGATTTTGGATATTACTGGAACCGTTGAGGTAGACCCAACTGGAACGGTTGCTTTAGGAGCAGGACAATTTCAATATGATGTTGATGTGAAATTTAAGGGTAAAATTATAGTGGAAGAAAAAAATGGATGGATGATTTCCTCTAATGTTGAACAGATTATGTCTGGAAAAATGACTGGCACGGGACCGAGTATGGGCGGAGAACAAACAACTAATTTTTATTCAGAAATGAATGCAGCGATAGAAAGGTTTTAAACATGAAAATAAATTTAAAAGTAGGATTTTTCCTATTACTATTTTTAGGAACAGAAGCTGCTTTTGCTACTAATTTAACCGCATTAATTAACCGAAATTTAGCGCAAGCAGACAGCTTACAATTAGCTTATAAATATCAAAATGCCTTAACGCTATTAGATACAACGCTTCAGTTATATGAACAAGAGATTGCCGACACTTTAAAGGCGTCCATCTATTATCAACAAGCATCCATTTTTTATTATAAACATCAAAAGGATGAGGCGTTAGCAAAAGCTAAATTGGCGGTAAGCATTCAGCGAGCAAATTTTCCTGAAAAACATAGTAAAACAGCTATTTCTGCTTATCTAATAGGTTTGATTTATCAACGATTTGATGAACGAGAAAAAGCAAAACAGGCTATTCTTGAAGCTGTTAATTATACGCCCTCCTCCGATGCTAATCTGTATTATCGACATCGGAGATTGGGGTATTTATATGCCGATTCGGGAAAGGATACTTTAGCCGTTATTCATTTTCAAAAAGCCTTGCGTGGGTTTGCTGAAAATTCCTTGGAGTCTATCAGAATCAGCTATTGGTTGGCAACAAGTTTAGGGGAAATCCAACAAATTCACCAAGCACGAAATTATTTTAGCGCAACTAAAGCCATTTGCAAAGCGGAACGAAAACGATTTCCTAAAGAAAGAAGGTATTTGACGGCATTACATGCCACCCTGCTTAGAGAAGCCACCTTTTATACCGATATTGGACAAGCTAAAAAAGCCCTCCAATTATACCAAGAATTAATTCAAGTAAAAGACCAATTAACTTTAACACAGAAGGACTTATTATGGACCTTCTCCGTGCAGAAAACGGAACTTTATTTTGATTATACCAAAGTTTATCGGGAAGCAGGTAATGTCTTTCTAGATTATAAATTTTTTCCATCAACGGAAGAGATTACTGGTTGTGATTGTTCAGAAGGGTTGGCTAGTACTTATGAAAAAATAGCACAGTTATATGATAGGCTAGGGGATTATCCTAAAAGCTTAAGTTATTTACAAAAAG
>JBGCFJ010000622.1:0-7557 GCA_045106885.1 Saprospiraceae bacterium | reverse complement strand
GATTCGGGATGAGCAAACACCGTTTGTGAACCGTTTACGGACAGGAGTGCTTATTTCTTAGTGAACCGCTTGCGGATGGGATGCTTAAAGTGGAAAAAGAGCCCATCATAAAGTGTCGATTATTTGGTTGTAGGTACTTATAATACTAGCTGTATCTTTTCTATCTTTGTAGGGTAAATAATTTGAGGAAATTTGAAATTCTTATTTAAGGTTCTACTGAAAAAAGGTCGATTTTGGAACAGGTGTCGGACACTTATGATATGTAAATGATTCGATTTTAATAATTAAAACATCTGTATTTTATTAAATCAAAGTGTCCGACACCTTTTTTCAGTAAGACCATTTAATGAATGTGACTACTACAGAAGCGGATTATTTAAAAGGTATTGCGACCAATGATTATACAATTTTACAAACAATTTACCAAACCTCCCTTCCGGAACGTTACAACAATTAAGTGCCTAATTTTTGCCAAATCCCTTACTCCAAATTCTCCACAATAATCTGACGTTCAATAGGTCGTCTATTTGCTACTTCAATCAGTAGAAAATACATACCGTTTTTATAACTAGAGACGTCAATACTAACGTGCTTATCGTCTTTGTCAATATCTCGTTCAAACACTTGTTGACCGACAGGACTGAAAATTCGAACTGTTCCTTTTAACGCTTGAAAATGCCCAATACGTAAATTTAAATTATCCGAAACTGGATTTGGATAAATCGTAATCGAAGCAGGGTCTATCAAGTATTTCTCTGCTCTAACATTCGAGACAATTGTTTCTCCTGTTTCAAATTGTTGAATGATTCGGTAATAATTTGTACCAAAATCTGGTGCTTCATCTAAGACAGATAAATCTTCTGCCTCATCTACCATGACTTCATCTATTTGCTCAAAATTTTGTCCATCCAAAGATTTTTCCACAATAAATTTAGAAGGTAGGTGGCTATTTTTAGAAAACCAATCTAATTGAATGCCTTCTCTTTTAATGCGAGAACCTAAGGTAACAGCATCTAAAGCTTGATATAATGGCGTTTCGCCTAATGCTGATTCTTCTTCTTCCACAGCGGCGGCTCTACTACTTGTTTGAACATTCGATTTATCTATTCGAACACAAATAGCGTCTAATCTTAAGAAATCCCCATCTGAGATACCGATAAATCTAATTTTAGTCGTTCCAGAAGGTGCAGTTTCCGACAATTGGTATTCTTTTAAGATAGAACCATAATCTACATCAAAATCAATTTGCACAGCTTTACGCTTCAGTTGCGCACCATATTGATTATAAAATTCGATAGCCACTTCATGATTATAATTCGGCAGGTGCGTGCCTGCAAAGAAGTTAAAAGAATAAATTGCGCCAGGTAAAGCAACAGCATCTTGATAAATAACGGCATCTTTTTTGTGAGCATACCTTTTGTAAATCCAAACCATGTAATCGCCATCGGCTCTGTATCTAGTGCTTCGATTATATTGAGTATTAGAATTAAATTTCCAAGGACTTAAACCATTCTCAAAACTAGGATTATTTAGTAAATCACCGCAACCTCCATCAGCAACTACTCCATCATCATTGATGATTTCGCCTAAACAAGTACAACCATCTGCTTGAATAACATCATTTTCGGTACTATTATCTCCATCATCGCAGCTATCATTAGGCGTTTTCGTAAGTTCATTCAGGGCAACTTTGCCTAAATTAACAGGGCACTCACTGTTACCCCAACGCACCAATAAATCATAATCGCCAATCCCTAAATTATCAAAAACGGCAGTGCCCAAATTATCCTTTACATTTAATGGATAAGTTTGACCACCATCCAAACTAAATTCAATATTAGATCTTCCTGAATGGTCGTTGAAACTAAAGTTAATTTTACCATTATCCTCGTCACAATCAGGGGGCGTTATATTTACAGTTGCCTGTGGTGCTTTGTCTCCAGCACAAGGGTCTACTACTGCAGGCGCATTTACGATTACCTTAAAAGAGCAAGTAGTCGTATTGCCACAATCATCTTTGCCTTCATAAACAATAGTTGTTGCTCCAATTGGGAATGCAGTTCCTGAAGAAAGCCCTTGTGTTTGTTTCATCGGCGCAGTTCCTACTGGCATTGCTCCTGAACAAGGAATTTCCATGACAAATTCGTAGGAGGCATGACCGTTTCTATCCTTCCAAACGCCACTACCTTTACTTAATACCGTATAATCAGCTCCTGAAAATTGGTTGGAATTATGCCCATCATTAGGTTCTCCATTAGCCCAATTAGTATAGCCACAGTTAGTTCCATTTGACCAGACAAAAGTACCTTCATCAACGGAGTCAAAATAACCAATCCAAACTTCTTCTGTACCTACTCTACTAGCTAAGAAATTGTTTTCTGCTTGGTCACAAATAACTGCAAGATGACCACCATTTTGAATGGATAAATTTCTTGCTTGGTGATAAGTGAAATCATCTGTACTAGAGCAATAATACTTACTGCCATTAAAAGAGCCGACATATTCAAAACCTTCAATTTCTTCTGATATGCTGGCACAATCTATCCCTGTATTGAAAAGACAATCAGAACTGAAAGTTGGTGCATTCCAAGTTACAGTTTTATCATTCGTTCCTACTTCCGCTGTAACTGCTATATCGTCAAAGCAGTTGGGCGTAATAGAACCACGGTTTTCTATACAAGCCATTGGGTCGCCACTAAGGTTGATATTAATATCTCCATTACTTCCTTGAGAACTTGTCTCTAAGGTCAAACGGGTACTAGTAGTAGGTTGAGTAACAATAGTAGCCGTTAACCAACCAGCTGCACCAAAATTTAATTCATTATTAGTTGGATTAGCACCGACGCCAAATTGGAAGGCTGGCCCTGCTCGTCCAATCATTATGGTAGCTCCCGTAATTTTATCTTTTCCTGTTAATGTACCAGTAGTCTGTGTGTAATAATAGAAATTGGATTCAACAGGACTTAAGCAGAGATGTCCTTTAGGGCTGTTTGGTGGTGTGGAAGCAGTTCTTCCAGACAAGGTAACATTGATATCAAATTTAATTTGGTCATCGGCAATATTTGTCCATTCACCTGTCAAAAGAGCGGTGCCATTATTATATTCTATAAATTGTCCATTCGCTAAACTATAGTGTCTTTCCAATCCTTTGAGAAGCAAATACCCACCATAATTTGTCTCAAAATAATTATTTTCTATACATCGAACCGTATTAAAAGCAGTTCTTACTGCACATACATCTGCTCCAAGGGTTACCCCTTGACAAGAACAGCTATCTGCTTGAATGCGGTCATTTTCTGTATTATCATTATTGTCATCACAGATGGTGCCAGGTGTTAACTTATCTGAAACTAGTGTTGAAATTCCTAAATCAACAGGACATTCCTCATTTCCCCAACGTACATATAGGTCGTAATTCCCTCCTGATAAATCATCAAATAGAGCCGTTCCTGCATTATCTGCGACAGATAAAGGAAAAGATTGACCGCCATCTAAACTAAATTCAATATTCGTTCGACTTGGGTGATCATTAAATTTGAAAATAAGTTGACCTTCATTCTCGGCACAATCTGGATTTTTATGCTCAACAGTTACCTTAGGTGAATTATCTCCAGCACATGGATCATCAGGTGCTTGTACAATCACTTTAAAAGAACAGGTAGTCGTATTTCCACAACCGTCTTTTCCTTCATAGTTGACGGTAGTTTCTCCAACAGGAAAGGTTTCTCCAGAGGTAAATCCTGCTGTTTGTAGCATTTCTGCGGTACCAGTAGACATAGTGCCAGTACAAGGCAATTCTAAAATAAATTTATATTTTGCTTGCCCATTTCTATCGAGCCATCCACCACTGTTTTTTTGTAGTACCGTATGGTCAGCACCTGAAAATTCATTAGTATTATGCCCATCATTAGGGGCGCCTCCTAGCCAATTGGTATACTTACAATTGTCTCCATTTGCCCAGACAAAAGTACCTTCGTTTACTTCATCAGAAAGACCAATCCAAACAACATCATTAATTAATTGACTCGCAATAAACTCATTTTCTGTAGCTGCACATATAACAGCTAGGTAACCTCCGTTTTGGATAGCCATACTCTTAGCTTGTGCATAAGTAGCCGAAGTTAAAGAACAAAAATATTTACTGCCATCTAATGTTCCTAAGTAATCAAAACCAAGTAGTTGGTCTGGAGTAGTTGAACAATCCCTATTAGAATTGTACAAACAAGAAGAGCTAAAAGTAGGAATTTCCCAATTGACAACTTTCCCTGTGGTACCAACTGCTGCTGTAACTGTAATGTCATCCAAGCAAGTAGAGGTTATATCTTCTTTATTTTCAATACAAGTCATAGGGTCACCAGATAAATTAATATTGATATTCCCATTGCTACCTTTTGGACTAGTTAATAAGGTTAACTCCATACCCGTTACAGGTTGGTTTACAATAGTCGCAGTTAACCAACCAATTGCCCCAAAATTTAACTCCTTATTAGTTGGATTTGCGCCGACACCAAATTGGAAAGCTGGTCCTGCTCTGCCAATCATTAAGAGTGCCCCTTCAATGGCATCTTTACCTCTTAAAACACCTTTTGTTTGTGTATAATAGTAGAAATTCGATTCGTCTGCCGCTAGACACCAATGTCCTTTAAGACTATTGGGTGGCGTACTAGCAGTTCTTCCTGCGAGCGTGACATCTACTTGAAATTTAATGTTATTATTATCAATATTAACCCATTCACCGATTAATCGAGCAGTACCATCATTGTATTCTGCGAATTGACCATTCACTAAACTATAATGTTTCCCCAATCCATCTAGTAATAAATAACCACCGTAATTAATGCCCTCAGCATCACCTTGACATAGCGTAGTATTAAACGCAGTTCTTAGGGTGCAAACTTCAGAAATCACTCCTGAATTTTCTTCCTCTTCCTCCTCTTCTTCCTCTTCTTCCTCCTCTTCTTCTTCAATTTCGCCAGCACAAGAACAACCATCCTCAGGGATAACATCGTTAATAGTACTAGCATCATTATCATCACAAGGAGTGTTTGGTTCAGCAGGAAGGTTTTCATCTTCTGGGGCACAATCGTTGTCATCGCAAATACCATCTCCATCCGTATCACCACCAGCCTGGGCGCAAATATTACAATCGGTTAGTTCTAAAGATATATGACCAGGAAGGGATGTTCCTCCTCTTCTAATAGGTGCTAAAATCAATCCATTTTTAGGATTCCTTGATAAAACTAAGACTAAATTGGAAGCTGCACCAAAGGAAAGGTTTTTACTAAACCAGTTTGCACCATAGCCTAATTGTAAAGCATTACTTGTACTTTTTATTCTTATGTAAGCACCGTCCATTTCATTAATGCCAAGTATAGTACCTTGAAAAGATTTGTAATAGTAAAAATTATCATCATCAACATTTGATAAACAATCACTACTAAGTGTTGCCGCATGGTTATCAGAAAGTTGGCTAAAGGTTACATTTAAGGAGAATTGAATAGTAGCGTCTTCTACATTAACTAGCGTTCCTGTTAAAGTAGCAGCACCATTATTGTCCTCATATTCTTGAAATTGTCCATTTTGTAGTAAAAAATTAGGATTATTTAAACCAGAGAACGCTAGATTTAGATTGTGAGGAGGAGCTTCAGTATTAGAACAGGATTGAGTAGGAGAAATTTCTCTACTCGAGCAGATATCCTGAGCGTGAATTTTAGTAGAAAAAACCATCGAAAAAATGGTAATCAAAACCAAATAGAAATACTTGTGCGTATCCATAAGCATTTGTAATTTGTAAGTGTTAAAATTTGTTTGAAAGAAGCTATTTTGGAGGGAAGGTTATGACACCTTTTAATAAAGGTTAACTAACTAGAATTATAGAATTATAGATGCTGCCTTTTGAAATGTATACCATTTATTTGTTGTTGAAATAACAAATTATTTGTAAAAAAAACGGGTTTGTTATTCACTTTAACTTAAATACATGGTAGTGGTACACTTGTAAGGCTATTTCTAAGTAAACCCCATAAGAAACATTGGGTTTATAAAATATTATAGCATTACATTTATAGCACTACCAAATACATAAGTATTTTGTTGTTTCTCAATATTGGAGAAATCATTAATTCATAAAAGAGAAAAATAAATAAGGTGAGGGAAAGTATTAAACTACAAAAGAGAAGTCATTTAAATAGCGACAATAATCGTACCAGTTTTAGTTATCTATTTAAGAAAAAAATTGAATTACCTTGTCACATTTTTATGAAGTTTTCCAAAAAATATTTGAGCTTACCTTTTATTAGCAAGATAGAGATAAATTATTGGTTATAAGTGTATTAAGGTGTATTTTGGTAAGTACTCAATCGGTAGCACAGACTTCAGTCTGTCCTGTTTCCAAGCCTTCAGGCTTGGTTGCCATATAGTGTAAAAAGCCTAAAGGCTTTTAAACGGGACAGACTGAAGTCTGTGCGACCTGTTTACTATTGAGTACTTACGTATTTCGCTGGGTGTGGCTTTAGTTTGATATAAAATTTGGTGACGAAGCTACGCTCCTTTGAAAAACTGCAAATAAATCAAAATATTACAGACGGTTTCGAAGCTAAAGCTCCTTTTTGTCTCAAAAGAGCATAGCTCTGGCACAGTCTGTAAAAGTGAATACACCAAATTTATCTTAAAGGAGCGTAGCTTCGGCACTATTTGTCACTACATCAGATTAAAGCCACACCCTATTTCGCTAATTTTTTTTGTATTGATATATGGAAATTATTTGTAAGCCAATGAGTATAGTATCTCTGCTCTTGAGATTTTACGAGAAAAACAGAGGCGAGCTATAGTATTACTCAATCTACCCCCCCAAATATTGAGTTATTTTAAGCAGATATATACTGAAATTCGTAGGCTTACTTTCAAACAAATAGCTATTATAAAGACCAAAGAATATGCTGATCTTGTACCTTATTTGATGTTGAACGAGAATATAGCACTTACCAATTCAAAGATTAATCAACGATTTTATGATAAAAAAATAGGTTATAACATTTCTGTTGGAGTAGATGATTATCCTGCATAAATCTCTCTTGAGTCAGTTAGTTTGATGGAAATGGCTGTTTTTTTTAGGTAATATTGGAAATGTTAATGACTTATAAGGTTCTACTGAAAAAAGGTCGATTTTGGAACAGGTGTCGGACACTTATCATATATAAATGATTCGATTTTAATAATTAAAATATCTGTATTTTATTAAATCAAAGTGTCCGACACCTTTTTTCAGTAAGACCTTATAATACAATTCGGGAATCCAGTCACAGTTAGCCGTGTTTCCCTTCCTAATATTGAGGCAGCAGCACTGGTTTGTCAATTATCAAGCAATACAACTTTCAATAATTGTGTGGATAATAAGTGACGACGCAGGAATAGGTATAGATAATCAGCTAAAAAATCAATAATATAAAAAATGATACGTCAATATTTAAATCCGTTGGGAAGTCTAATCCGTTGGGATTTAAAGAAATATATCCCCAGCGGATTTAATGCCCCAACGGATAATTATCAGTTTTTAAT
>JBGCFJ010000621.1:0-12022 GCA_045106885.1 Saprospiraceae bacterium | reverse complement strand
CTCACCAGCAGTCTCCATTTTTTAGAACCAATCACCCCTGCCCTTGAGGGAATGAGTTTCGGATACGCTTATTCACTCATAAACTCATCATCCCATTAATCAATTTGTAATTTATAAGTCAAATTAATCGCTTCGCCCGTTACATTTAATAAATAAAATCCCTGAGTTAAATTAAGGTTAGAAAAACCGACATTTAAGCGATTTTCTAAACTGCTCACTTTTTTAGTCGTCAATAATTTTCCTGTATAGTCAAATAATTCGACAATAACTTCTTCGTGATTAAAAGCGCCATCAATCGTTAATAACTCCCCTACTTTTGCAGGATTTGGATATAAGTTAGTTCGTTGATTAGCCACTAAATTATTCGTACTAGAAACTGGGTTATTAAAATAGGTTTCAGCCAATTCAAAAGCTTGAATTCCTATTTTTTCTCCAATAATACGCCCTGGAATATCATCTGCTGGAGGATGAATTCCTCCCCAAATTCGAGATAAACTTGTTTGGTCAGAAGCATCTCTATAAGTAGCCCATTGAAGTGTAATATCCTGACTTGGGCCTTCTTCAAAAACTAAAAATTCGTCTTTCTTAGCAATGAATTCCCCCATTCCACCTGGAAAAAATTCATCTCCTGTTAATAAAGTCATTACTTCTGCCGCTGCTCTAGAAAAGGTAGAATGACCAGATACATAGCCCGCAAAAGGAGGTGTTACAAAAGTAGGTCTTTGATAAGGCCACCATTTAGAAGCAAGAATCCACCCTACTCCAGCAATACTTTTTGCCTCCTCATCAATAAAATCTGGACCTCGCCAAGCATATAATTTAATTTTCCCTACATTTTCATTATTCGGTCCAGCCAAAGCATCCCCTTCTTGAATTTGCTCAATAAACCCTTCTTCCAAAGGAATCCCAGCTACATGATAATTCGGTAAATTAGGGTCCGTAGATTGACCTTGTTCCGCCATAAATCGAATAGCAGAAATAGGGCGTAAATAATCGTACCAGCCTTTAATACCCCATGCGGCAATAGCTGCATCATGTACCGCTCCGCCAAGCGTTAAATAGGCTTTCACATCCCATTCCAATTCCCCCATAACATCCCCTATCCCTCTAAATTTTTTCACAAATTCTGGATGGTCATTAACGTAATTTAAAATGGTAAACCAATGCCCTGGAGGTGTTTCTGAATCTGGACCATCTGCCCAAAACTCTGCCAAAACCCTTGCATAATCCGCTCTCGGAACTATTTGTGGCGCATAAGGTTGTCCTGTTTTAGGGTTCATGGCGTGCCCCTTACTAATATCTCCACCATCAAGAGCAGGATAAAAATCTGGATAGTCTGCAAAATCAGTTGGAAAATCTGCTAGATCAATATTCCCAATAGAAGCAGGAGAAATATCCCACATGACCCCATCAGCAGGATCTAAATGAGAAGACCACAAAGAAACCAAAGAAAAACCCCATTGATATTGTTCACTTGATTGACCGCCATTATCAACATCAATATTCGGCGGTGTACCTGGGTCGTAATAAACCCACCAGTCGTTCCCTTCTCGTTCATAGATATTTAAGGCTTCTTCTTTCAGAGCAAAAGGCGTCACTAATCCCCATTCTGGGCTCAAAAATTGTGGCGCACCACCTGGGATTTCATTACCACTCTGGTCTACAAAAACTTCAAAGGTTAGTGGTTGCCAACGATTGGGGTCCCATAAGAAAGGATTCGTTTCTAAAGTTGGGGCAATTGGAAAATTATAATTAAAATAATAAGTATTCGAATAATCAAATTCCTCATTCGAGCCATCTTGCAAACCAAATTCAATAATATTTTCTGCCAAGAAGTTACCAAAAGCAGCAGGGTTTCCAGTGGAGTAATCGGAACTAACAAAAGCGTTATCATAGCCTAATTCACTGAACAATGCTTCAAAAATAGGTAAAGAAGTAGTCGCTCCAGGTGAATTCTTAAATCGGTGAGTTAATAATTTATACATGGCATAACTGATAGCTTCTGACCTAGCTGCGTCAATATTTCCATCTCTTGCTATTCCGTCAAAGGGACAGGTATATCCATCTACCGTTTTCCCCAAAAAGAAAGTCTCCGCATTATCATCATAAGCTGCCCAAATATCATACATCATCATGGAACTATGAAAAAGATTTCGAGCATGCACCGTTGGTCTAGCAAAATCTTTACGGATAGCTTCTAATAAAACGTGATTCCATTGCCGAGCAACAGAATGTTCTTGTGCTATTAAGAAGAATGGAAGGAGTATAAAAAGTAAGAGTACTAATTTATGTTTCATAAGAAAATAATCTATTATATATTAAATTTAGTAAGGACTAAAGAATAAGTTGGTCACCTGACCGACTGCCGTCAGGCGGACGGGTCTGGACGAGCTTATTTTGGTTCTAGTTTTCTTAAAAAATTATTACATAACAAGGCTATGGAAGTTTTTTTAAGAATGAGCAAACGTGTTTGTGAACCGCTTGCATGAAGGAGTGTAAGCTCCTAAACCGTGAAACGGGTGGGTTGCTGGATGCCTGAAGACAAAAGAAACCGTTCTAGATGTTCAAATTATTCTTTACTCGTGACTTAATTACAAACTTACGATT
This sequence comes from Saprospiraceae bacterium, assembly GCA_045106885.1. Classification (GTDB taxonomy): domain Bacteria; phylum Bacteroidota; class Bacteroidia; order Chitinophagales; family Saprospiraceae; genus JAFMDF01. The sequence continues at coordinate 9,415 of JBGCFJ010000621.1, read as the reverse complement.
CATTTTGATAAAAAGGTACACTTAGGTTACTGGATTGTGACAGCGGAAAGTCAATTTTTTTAAGGGAAAGTAGGAAAAAGGGAAAGTGCAGGGCTACAGCTATTAGTCTCTCTCTACAAAAACTATTTACTGAGCCCTATACACCTTGTATTTTTATGAGGATAAATAAATATCCTTACTAGTTAGTCAAATTAATCGTGTCGAGTTAAATTTCGATGAATTTTGAATTTAGACGAGTTAAAAAATACTGATATAGTCGTCGCTACATCTGTATTTTTTAAAGAAGAATAAATTCAAAGCTCACCAAATTACCCGAAAGTATTAGCTGGACTAACTACTTAATAAGTAATTTAAATATATTAGTCTGTTGTAAATATAATATAATTCAAAGGTTCTCTAACACTATATCACAAATTAAGCTTGATTTCTTTCAATTCTCCCTTAATATTATCTTATTTTTTTAAATCCAAGAAAAATAAGGAGATTACAACCAAAAGCAAACCTTATTATTATCATGTTGTTATGCTTATTGGTAGCTAGAAAATATGCTGTCTTTTTGGCTAAGTGACGATAAAATAGTAAATCCGTCAAATTGGGCGAGTTTATTTTGTGCTCAGCAGTCCATCAAAGTTAATCGGCAGCAATCAAAGTTCAAATTCTACTACCTTTGCCTAAATTATACAACATCCATTAAAATCCAATCTGTGAAGGAATTATTTGTCCTCAATAAGTATTTTGTAAAATATAAATGGCATTTTTTATTTGGTATTGTCTTTGTTGCCTTGTCCAATTATTTTAGGGTCTTACAGCCTCAAATGATTAGAGAAGCCTTAGACTTGGTCATGGAAAACATTGCTCTATACAGACAATTAGACGGCTTCGACTTACAGCAAGAATTATTTGGAATTTTAGGAAACACCTTATTAGTTTTTGGTGGGCTAGTATTACTTTTAGCCTTAATTATGGGGTTGTTTATGTATTTTATGAGGCAGACAATTATTGTAATGTCTAGGCTGATAGAATACGATATGCGAAAAGAATTATTTGACCATTATGAGCGATTAGATTTAGCTTTTTATAAAAAGAATAATACGGGGGATTTAATGTCTAGAATTACGGAGGACGTCAATAAAGTAAGAATGTACTTAGGCCCAGCCGTACTTTATTTTATTAACCTAGTCACCTTATTTGTTTTTGTCATTTATTCGATGTTAGAGGTTAGTGTAGAATTGAGCATGTATGTACTTGCACCACTTCCTTTTTTATCGATTTCCATTTATTATGTATCTAGTTTAATCAATAAAAAAAGTACCGTTATACAACAGCAATTAGCGACTTTAAATAGTACTTCTCAGGAGGTGTATTCTGGAATTAGGGTCGTTAAATCTTATGTTCAAGAAAAACCAATGGGTCGTTTTTTTGCTGGACAGAGTCAAAATTACATGGATAAGTCCATGAGTTTAGCAAAGGTCAATGCCTTGTTTTTCCCTTTGATGATGCTTTTAGTTGGTGTCAGTACCATTCTCACTGTTTATGTTGGAGGATTACAAGTAGTTAAAGGAACTATCACACCAGGAAACATCGCAGAATTTGTTATCTATGTAAATATGTTGACTTGGCCAGTGACCGCTATTGGCTGGATTGCCTCCCTTATTCAACAAGCTGCTGCCTCGCAAAAACGAATCAATGAATTTCTAGAAACCAAACCAGCAATTGTTTCTCCTGCCGTCAAGCCAAAAGAAATTAAGGGAAAGGTTACCTTCGATAAGGTAACGTTTGTCTACCCTGACACTGGTATTAAAGCTTTAGAAAATGTTTCTTTTGCCTTAAAACCTGGAGAAAAATTGGCAATTATAGGAAGAACGGGTTCTGGAAAAACAACCATTGCAGATTTATTGCTTCGTATGTATGACGTAAGTGAAGGAAAAATTTTAATTGACGGAGAAGACATTCGACAAAAAGACTTATATAATTTGCGTCAAAAAATCGGCTATGTACCGCAAGATGTCTTTTTATTTTCTAATACTATTTCTAAAAATGTAGCTTTCGGAAAAAAAGACGCTGAACAAGCAGAAATCGAACAATTCGCTAAATATGCAGCAGTCTACGAGGACATAAAAGGTTTATCTGAAGGCTTTGACACCTTAGTCGGAGAACGTGGCATTACGCTTTCTGGTGGACAAAAACAAAGAGTTTCCATTGCAAGAGCTTTAATCAAACAACCTGATATCATTGTATTGGATGATTGTCTTTCTGCGGTGGACACCAATACAGAAGCTCAAATTCTAGGTTATTTTAATGAATCTTTACAAGATAAAACAACCATTATTATTACCCACAGAATTTATGCACACCTCAGATTTGATAAAATCATCGTACTAGACGAAGGTAAAATTGTAGAAATAGGCAATCATGAAACTTTATTAAAAAATAAAGGGTATTACTTTGATTTGTATGAAAAACAACGAATGGAAGAAGTGGAAGGATAGAAAGTATAACGTCTTTATAAAAAACAAAAGAGCGAAGTGTTATAAAACATTGCTTCGCTCTTGTAAGAAATCACCCGACTGTTATATCTTAATATAAAATTATATTTTTAATTTAAAGAGAATAAAATAAGGTTAGTTTAGTAATAGTTTAAGTTTATATTTCACCGTTATACTGTCACCTATTCTTTTATTCTGGTTCAAAGATAATCCATTTTTAACAAATAGTTAAGTTTTTATTAAAGAATTTGAAAAAGAATTTAACATTTCTTTTGTCACAATTAATAATAATTACGAAAAAAATTCGTTATAGAATATTTTTTATTGTCATAACATTGACATTTCGATTTCCAAATCACTACTAAATAAAGACTTAGATATAAATTAAAACATAATGTAATAAAATTAAAATTCTCCTAACAAATTAGTACCATCTTACTATTATTTAGTAAAAGGTTACTAATTTTTATCATTTTTCGCCTTACCCTGTCACATTAATTCACTTTCCAGTCAAAATAAAAGATATTATTTTAGAAATAGCCCTTTTTCTAATAGTAGAATATCAAAAAAAAACTTTTTTCACTATAGTTTATACTAATTAATTAAAGCCATTCTTTGAACCATCAAGTTAAAAATTAGCATTCTTACTCCACAAAATTCCATATTTATGTCTTTTAACTACATTCTAGTTCTTTGGGCAATCACAGATTATTTTTAATATTTTTTCAATATCAATCTTTAATTTGACGCTCTATTTCTAAAAAACAAGCAATAAACTTGTCAAGAAAATTCTTAGGAATTTCTAAGAAATAGGTGTCATTTTAATAGCAAGGGGTAGATTTTTTTAAAAATCGGCAAAATATACTATGAAACCTTCTAATAGCGAGGGGTAACTTTATAAAAGTATAATAATAAAATTGTATAAATTACTGATTTTCAAATAAAACGAAAATTGAAAAAATTATTTTTTTATTTTTACTCCTCGCTATTAAATGAAAAAACGGGGTGTTAATTTCAAATTCTATGAGTTTTTGTCGTTTAAAAGACATTTTTTAACCGAAATTCGATTTTACCCCTCTTTATTAAAATGACACAGAAAAAGAATAGATTCCAAAAAATAACAGTATTTTTAGGATATTGTAGTCAAAAGAAACGATAAAATATTAATTATGCTACCAAGAAAAATAGGCCCAATTTTATTGATTTGCTTTTTCTTAATGCCTGTCCTAGGTATTAGTCAAGCTTCTGAACAAGACAGCATTTCCACTACCCAACAAATTACCTCAAAAGATAGTATAGATTTTTTTGCCTCCACTACTATCTTTCAAAAAATAAAACAAGATAGCTTCTATGAAGTTATTTTAAAAACGGACTTTGATTCTTTAATTAAAAATAAAAAGATTAGTAGCAGTCATTATCCAGGCACTATTTTATTAAAGAATGGAAAAGGAGCGCAATTTAAGATGAAAGTAAAGATTGAACCTAGAGGGAGAAGTAGAAGGAAGGTCTGTTCTTCCATGCCACCTTTAAAGATTGATTTCCCTAAAAAAGCATTAAAAGAGTTAGGGTTATTTCCTGGCTGTGATAAATTAAAATTAGTGACCAATTGTAATGACACCGAAAATAGTGACCAAGTATTAATGAAAGAATATTGGATTTACAATTTATACAATCAGGTGACCCCTCATAGTTTTCAAGTTTTTCCAATAAAAATTACTTACATTAATACGAATGACTCTAATGAGAAAATAGAACGATTTGCCTTTTTTATTGAGAGTAATAAAGAATTGGAATTAAGATTAAAAGGAAAAGCAACAAATGGGTTTGGAACAACTCCCGTTCAAATCGAGCCAACAAGTTACCATAATACCCTACTCTTTCAGTACATGATAGGAAATTTGGATTGGGATATTACCGTTCAGCGAAATGTAAAATTGATTCAACCTGATGCTGGTGGAAAGCCTATTTTAGTACCTTATGACTTTGATTTTTCTGGTTTAGTAAAAGCGCCTCATGCTCGACTTAACCCCGATTATCAACAAAGAAATATTGAAGAACGATTTCCTCAAGGAAAATTTCCAGATAAAACAACCTTAATGGCAACAGCAACCAATTTTCAACAACTTGAAAAAGATGGATTTCGCTGCTATATGAGTTGTACCATTTTGGAAAAGTCTGTCAAGAAAAAAATGAATAAGTACCTTACTTCTTTCTTCCGTATTCTAAAAGACAAGCCCTATTTAAGAGAGTTGTTCTTGGAGGAAGGATAAATTACAAATTCAACCAATAAGTCAACTTAGCCACAATAGCCCGATTACGTACCCCAAATTGGTCAAAGGGGTTCGTAATATAATTATCGGTATAAACCAAAAAGAAGTCTGATACAGGTTTGAATCGCCATTGAAACCGAGCATTAATATTCAAGTTATCAAATTGATTATTATATTGAATAAAAGTCGTCAAAAACACTTTTTTAGAAAAAGTTAAATCTATTCTTGGGCCAACTAACCACAAATCAGCGGTTTCAAAAGGTTCGTCTAATTTAATATGATTGTAACTATAATCTATGGAGACAAATCCAAAAGGTGGGTATTTATAAGTAAAACTCCCCTGCATCCCTGCTCGAAAGCCATTATAAAATTGTCCGATTGTTGGGCGCAATTCCCACTCAAACAAATTAAATTGACTAGAACTATAACGCAATCCAAAAGTAGTAAATTTATGCACGCTACCTGCTTGCAAGAAAATATCATCTGATTGAATCCTAGTCGGGTCAAAATCACTCAGTAACAAAATTCGGCTATAATCTACATTAGCTGTTAATCTAGCCGTACTTTTAAAATTAAAGCGCCAGGAAAATTCTACGCCTGCATCCGCTAAACCAAAATCTTGCTGTATTTCATTATCATCTTTGCCTACTTTATAAATCCATCGGACATCGACGCCAACATTATGCTCTGAAATTGAACCACTTTTAGGATAAAAATTTAAGGCAAATTCTGGACTTAGCAATAAAATGTCTTTCCTTGGCACAAAACCTACTTCTGCATCATATCCATCCCCTACATACAAATGTGCCCATTCCGCTCTATATTTTCGGCGATTATAAACTAATTGAGTAAAGTGGGTAAATTTATCTGATTTATCAGAAGGTGTAAATGCTTGAAAATAATTCGTTTTTCCAACCCAACGATTGTCTCCAGAGGCTAAGCGATATTCTACACCCGCTACCCTATTGAATTTATTAAAGCTACTACTAAAATCATCCGCATTAATCGCCTGTTTATTAACACCCATGAAGGCAATATTAGACCGTTTAAAAACGCGTTGTTCGACCGCAGCTACCGTGTAATTAAAACTTGGCAAGTCATTCTCTAATTGTTTGGCAGTTTGCATGTTTAATAAACCGACTCTTAATTTATCGTTCAACTTACCACTTAATCTTGCGCCATATAATATTTTATTCTGTACATTTTGTCCTGTAGCAGTATCTATTGCCACTCCAATACGGCGAGAGAAAAAAGGGTTAGCCCTACTAGGGCCGAAACTCCCAAATAAATCTGCATTTTCTAGAAAAAACTGTCGTCTTTCTGGAAAGAATATTTCAAATCGGTCAAGATTGGTGACTTGTTGGTCTACTTCTACTTGAGAAAAATCAGGGTTAACAGTTAAATCTAAATTTAACCCAGAAGTCACGGCAATTTTAGCATCTCCACCAAAACTAAAATCAGTAGCTGCTTTCGTTTCCGTAACATCTTCAAAGTTGCGAATAACCGAACCTGCTGTATAAGGAATCACAGAAATATTGGTGTTTGGCTTCTTTAAGGGTTCATCCCAAACCATATTACCCATATAAGTCAAATCCATTAAAATATTATTCCTTGGAATATTGACCCAACTCGTAATTTCATTGATTTGCGTATCATTTCGGTAAGCATTAAATCGCCATTGAGTACTCCCTTCCGTAAACCGAATCGTTTTAAAAGGAATCGCAAATTCAGCAATCCAATAGTTTTCATATATTTTTGCCTCTCCATCCCATTTATTATCCCAAGAACCATCAAAAGCACTCCTATCCCGTCCTCCACTAGAAATCAAAGCTTCTCTGCGCACACCTTCAGGATTCATCCCAAATAGGAAAGCATTGGTTTGGTCGTTATAAGTATCGAATAAAATACTGAGATTATCGCTATTTCTAAAACTATAATCTCTTTTTAAGGAAGGCGTTAAAAATTGATTAGAAGCACTATAACACTTAGCGGCTACATAAAGATAGTCTTCATCATAGGTCATGTATATTTCTGTCTCTCCACCAGCCTTTGAACTATCTGCTGGGAAAAATTGCCAGAAATCTTTAGCCCCATTGGCCTTAAACCAAGCTGCTTCATTTAATTGTCCATCTAAAACAATTTTTTCAGCGGTCTTTTTTAAATGAATGTCAGGATAAATAGTTTGTCCTATCTTTGTACCCGTTTGGGCATGAAGGAATAAACTCAAAAGGCAAAATGGGAGGAATATTAAAAACTGCTTCATCATAGCTGCAAAAGTAATAAATTAGGTCAAAACCTTGAAAGAATGAAGTAAAAACAGATTAAAGCCGCCTATTAAAGGTTAAGACTAGCAGCACTTATTTAGATAGTCAGATTAAAAATTGATAATCACGTGTCGGACACCTCCAAAGGTGTCCGACACGTTCGACTAACCATTTATCAGTTTTTTAGCTGACGCTCTATTCTATATTTCATTCCTAATTATCAGCTACTTAAAACGTTAATTGATTATATATGTTTAATTCTTCCATAATTAATTTACAAAAGCTACAACAGCAATTTTTTAGCGTCGCTTATAGAATGATTGGCGAAAAGGCAGCCAGCGAAGATATTGTCCAAGAAACAATCACTATTTATTGGACCAAATTAAAACAACAGGAATTAACCCACATCCAAGATTTACAAAAATCCCTTGCCTTACATCCGTTGCCAACTGTATATATTAATTGGCAACGGATGTAGGACAACGGATAATTATTAGTTTTTTAACTGACTATCTAAATGCCCACATCCGTAATGTTTATTATCCGTGATACAGTTCATCCATATTATCAAAACTCCCCTTTCCCAAATTCACTCTCCGTCAATTTCAATTTTTTAACAACTTTATTCAGTTGATAACTTACCGTCAATTGCAAAACATCCACTTCATAGACATAATTAGTCGTAGTAAAGAAACTGTCTTTGACTGTTGTAATTCGCTGTTCATTGGAATTTAATAAGCCTAAATCCATATTTCGCCAAAGCAGTCCAATAGTCAATCGTTTATCTAAAAATGATTTTTTAAGGCTTAAAGAAGGGTTATAAAATCGGGAATCTTGTCCTTGTGCCGTAATTCTTTCAGATAAGTAATTGAGGGCTAATTGCAAACTAAAAGTAGGACTAATATTCACCGTCGAATTCGTATTAATAGAATAAACCGTGTTATCCGTATTAATATCAGCCCCAAACAAACTGCCTTCAATCCCATAATTATAGATATTCCCACCAAAATAAATGCGCCAATTATTGGTTGGATAAATGGTAGCACCTAATTCTAAACCTAAAGCATTCGCCTGTCCAACATTGGTATAAATTCTATTTAAAATGGTATCATTAAAAACAGTGTTCACTCGATTGATGACATTGTCTATTTGTCGATAATACACATTGCCAAAAACAGAATTATCTCCCCAATTCTTCACCAATCCTAATTCTACCACATCAATATATTCTGGCAATAGTTCAGCATCTCCTTGTTCCAATGTTTCTGAGTGTTCTCGTTCAGGAAAAGGGGTCATTTTAAAAGTGGTTGTTCGTTGAATTCGACGACTATATCCCCCTTTTGCCAATAGACTATTCCCTAAATCATAACTAATATTAAACGAAGGAAATAAATTGAGTTTATCCAGTAAATAGGTTTCATCTGGTCGGGCGATGGTTACTTTTCTATCAAAATATTCTAACCTCAATCCACCACTATACTGCCATTTCCCTGATTCGCCACTCACTTGACTATAAACGGAGTGAATTTTTCGAGTCAATTCAATACTATTGGTAAATAAAGGATTTTCTACCCACCTATTATTAACTAAATCTCTATCAAAATAATCAAAATCTCCAGGGTGTTTGAGGTAACGATATTGGTAGCCGCTTTCCCAAGTTAATTCCTTGACCTTTTTGCTATAATCCACTTGAAAACGTACACCATCTAACGGATTATTATTATCATTCAACTGTAATTGAAAAATTTGACTGGTATTCGGATAGCCCAAACTCACATTATCGGTTGGTCCTCCTAATATCGTTCTTTCATATAAACCTGAAAATTTCAAAGTTGCTTCATTAGCTAATTTAATGGAATAATCTAATGAACCAATAGCAAAATCACCTCTTCTAATTCTAAGGTTTTCATTAAAAAAAGTTAATTGATTAATCGGTGTCCCGACACTATAAACATTTCCTGTACGTAAAAAAAGGTCATAAAACGATTCTGTTCCTGTAAATTCAAAATTTGGAAGTATCGTTCGTTGTTGATTCGCATATAAAATATCCGCTGTCCGTTCTTTGGTTCGTTTACCAAAATAAAATCCTGCAGTAATGGCTTGATTTTTATTAGGCGAATAAGTAGTAGACAGTCTGGCAGAATAGTTTTCTTCATCAAAACTACGTTCTCCATCAGAGGGAAATTCTGTCAATATATTATCGACAAAAGTATTAACATACCCTTCTCTCCTACCCGAAATATCGTAGCGTCTATAATCCAAAGCACTGGAAATATCCCATTTCCCTTTTTTAAAGTTCAATTGCACATCTGCCCCGTATCGAGGTGTATTCCTTTTATTGTCATAATTTTCTATACTCGGTAAACCACCCAATACATTTGCCGAAAAATACAAA
>JBGCFJ010000620.1:0-13916 GCA_045106885.1 Saprospiraceae bacterium | reverse complement strand
GTAAGTATATAATGTAATTTACAGCGTTCAAAAGTAAATTGTTTTATATATTTGGCATAATTCATTATGAAAAATATTAATCCTATTTATCGCTGGCTGATACTGTTGTTTAGTTCTTACGGACAATTAATTAGTCAAACTTCTGATGTTAATTTCCAGACATTAACAACCAGTCATGGTTTGTCTAATAACACTATTTATTCCATTGCTCAAGATAGCGTAGGTTTTATTTGGGTAGGGACTAAAAGTGGATTAAATAGATTTGATGGTTATGAATTTAAAATTTTTCCCATTACTGATGTCCAAGGTGAAAGAAAGACAAATCCAACGGTTTTTTCTTTACTAAAAGACAATAAAGGATTGATTTGGATGGGATTGAAGGATGCGGGTTTAGTGGCTTATAATCCTAATTTGGATAAGTTTCATCGATTTCCATTTGAGGATAATGCAACTGTTGATTGGACTACGATTACTGTGAAATCAATTTATGAGGATAGCCGAAATTGGCTTTGGATTGGTACTTATGGAGGTGGAACAATTGTGTTGGATGCAAATAGAAAAGTCATTTATCACTTTTGTACGTATTGTAATAAGGAGAAAAAAGAGCGGTTAAGCAATGATTTTGTTTTTGATTTTGAGGAAGATGAAAATGGTAACGTTTATATTGCCACCGCAGAAAAAGGATTAAATATTTTTCAAGCTAAAACAAAAAGTATCCATCAGCTCCATGCCTCGGATAAAGAAGATATGCAAAGTTTTAGCAAGGCCATTTGCTTAGACTCCACAAAAACACTTTGGATTGGAACGGAAGGCAACGGTTTATATGCCTTTGATACTAAAAATAAAAATTGGACAACCTATCGAGCTAATGATTCAAAAAATGGAATTAGCAATAATATAATTACTGATATTCAAATAGATGGGCAAGGGCAGCTTTGGGTAGCAACAGATGGTGGGGGACTGAATCATTTTAATCGAGCTACTAATTCCTTTCAGCAATTCCATTATGATTATACTAAGGCAAATACCTTAAACACAGAGGCTTTATACGATTTACACTTTGACAAATCCGATAATCTTTGGATAGGTACATTTAATGGTGGGCTCAATATATTAAAATCCATCAACCCTCCTTTCTTTACTAAAAGGGAATATAATGATGAAAAGGCACTAGGTTTACGTTCTGTTTTGACTGTTCGTGAAGATGAAAATGGTCGAGCTTGGCTTGGTACAGATGGTGGTGGGCTTTTTTATTTCGATATAAATAATGAAAGCTTAGAATTACATAACGCTTCTAAGTTATTACGCAAAGGACAATTTAATGAGGTCATTACTTGTATTCAGCCAATTGGTAACCAAGGATTTTGGTATGGTTCCTTTAAGAATGGTTTACACTTTTTCGACTATGAAAAAGGATTAATTCAAGCGTTTATACATGAGGAAAACAATTCCCAAAGTTTGATTCATAATAATGTTTGGGATTTAGAACTAGACAGCGCAGGTGGATTGTGGATTGGAACACTTGGAGGAGGTATTGATTACCTACCAAAAGGAGAAACTACTTTTCAACATTTTGGCAACTTTGATAATCAACTTTCAGATGTTCAAGTTATTGACCTTTTATTGGATAAAGGAAATAAATATCTATGGATAGCAACTGAAAATAGAGGACTGAATCGCTTAGACATAGCAACGAGAACTATTCAACAATACCAGCACAATTTTAAAAGAGAAAATAACCTACGTAGTAATACTATTCATTCTCTTTTCGAAGACCAATCAGGAAATATTTGGATAATTTCTGATAATGGCATAGATAAATTAAATCCTCAAAATGAAGTGATTACAAAGGTTAGCTTAAACTATCAATTTCAAATAGGAGTGATTAATGGTTTAGTAGAAGATAAGGATGGATTTATTTGGCTTTCTACTTCAACAGGTATCTATCGACTCAACCCAAAAGATAATACTATTACTGAATTTGGAACGACACAAGGTGTAGAAAATAATCAATTCAACCCTAAAGCTTCGCTTCAATTGAGCAATGGGAAAATTGTTTTTGGCGGGGTAGATTGTTTTTCGGTTGTCCAACCAACTGAGGTCGAATTAAATACCAATAAAACAACTCCTGTTTTTACGAATTTGAAAATATTTAATCAACCTATTCCAATTGGAGATCAGGAGGGTCGAACTATTTTGAATAAAAACCTGAATGATGAGGGAGTTGAAGTTCGGTTATCCTATTTGGATAGAGAAATTGTATTTGAAATAAGTACTACTGAATTTATTGCCCCTAGTCGAAATAAATATGCCTATAAGTTGGAGGGTTATGAAGACAAATGGCATTTTGTAAATGCTCACCAGCGAGCTATTTCTTACTCCAGTTTAGATGGTGGAAATTATCAACTTCAAATAAAAGCGGCAAATAGTAGTGGTATTTGGAATGAAGAAATTAGAGCGATTGATATAATTGTTGCCCCACCATTTTGGGAAGCGGCATGGTTTCTTTTTGCAATGGTCATTTTTGTACTTGCTATCATTCTTATGATTTATCGGTTTTTGCTCAACCGACAGAAAGAAATTTACGAGCGACAAACATTGGAGCAAGAGCAAGAAATCTTACAACTTAAAAATCAAAATCTTGAACAAGAAGTTACCAATAAAAAATCGGAACTAAATGCTTCTATTTTGCAAATGGCTCATAAAAATGAATTTTTGACCATACTCAAAGAACGCATTAAAAAAATCCAATCCATCTCAGATATAAGTGCTAAAAAGCCTTTACGTTCAATTGTCAATATTATCAATTCCGAATTACACCAAGAGGATTATTGGGAAAAATTTCAATTAATTTTCAATCAAACCTTTCAAGACTTCATCAACCAGGTGGAAGTTAAACACCCTAATCTGACGCAAAACGATTATCGCTTATCTTGTTTTGTCAAAATGAAGCTGAATAATCGTGAAATCGCTTCCATTTTAAATATCACAGTAAATGGAGTAGAGCAAGCTAAGTATCGTTTGAAAAAGAAAATTGGTTTAGGTCAATCAGAAAACCTTAATCTATATATCCAACAATTTGGAAAAGAAGAAATTTTATAAAACTTTCCTTTTCAGATTCCCTTAATCTATTATTTTTTATCCCTTTATTTCTTTTCTTACTAAGTTATCCTAATTCCTCATCTCTTCTTTCAAATTCAAGTATTTATTGATTAAAACACCCCCTGTATGGTATTTGTCAGGTGCATTTTTTCTGCCAGCACATACAAATAATCTAATATTGTCATATTACTAATGGTTTTTAGATTGGAATATTAAATAACTGTAGTAGACTAATTCAAAATTATTCTTGTATTATTTGTCTAATAGCAAATAAATATACTGCATAGAATCAAAAATAAATATGAAACAATTCTTATCAATAATTATCTGTTTTTTAGGGCTGTCAGGTTGGACAATTGGACAAGGTTTAACAGTAAATGGAGTGATACAAGACGAAATCACCAAGGAACCACTTATTGGAGTGACAGTCATAGTGGTTAATTCGGATAAAGGAACTGCTACTGATGTTGATGGTGCATTTACGATAGAAGTTGAACCTAATAGCCAACTAATTTTAAGTTATGTTGGTTATCAAAGCCAAACTATTACGATAAATGAACCCTCTAATAGGACTATTTTGATGCGTTCGGAGAGTCTTGGATTAGCGGAAGTGATAGTCGTTGGATACGGTACGAAATCCCGTCGAGATGTAACCAGTTCAGTAGCCTCTGTTTCAACAGAAGACATAGAGAAAAAACCATTTGCAAGATTAGAAAATGCGATACAAGGAAAAGCAGCAGGAGTGCAGGTATCTCAGTATTCAGGAAAACCTGGTAATGCCATTTCCATTCGGGTAAGAGGGGCGACTTCTCTTTCTGCTGGTAATGAACCATTATATGTATTGGATGGCGTTCCTATATTGAGTACAGAAGGCATTAATCCAGCTGATGTTGCCTCCATTGAAATTATGAAAGATGCTTCTGCATCTGCAATTTATGGAGCAAGGGCAGCCAATGGAGTGGTTTTAATAACTACCAAAAGAGGAAATGCTGGACAGTCACAAATCAGTATCAGTTCCAATATTGGAGTTAGTCAAGTGGTTAAAACAATACCTCTTTTAGATGGACCACAATATATTGATTTAGTCAATGAATCGTATGTTAATGCTGGACAATCTCCAGTTTTAGATGCAGCAAATTTTTCAGCCAATACAAATTGGCAGGATGAAATATTCCGAGATGCGGTTACTTCCGATGTACAAATTTCTTTTAGTGGTGGAACGGAGAAAACCAATTATTTTATTTCAGCTAATCGCAATGCACAAGAAGGTGTTGTGCAAGGTTCAGATTTTGAACGGTTAAATTTTCGTTTAAATCTGGATAATCAATTACGGGATTGGATAAAAGTTGGAACAAGCATAAATATTTCAAAAATTGATTTTAATAATGTTCCAGACAATAGCAGAGTCAATCAAGGTGGTGTTATCTTGGGAGCTTTGTCTTCTCCTCCGATTATAGGTGTTTATAATGAAGATGGCACGTTTACGACCAATCCACTTCAAGCTTGGGAAAATCCTGTTGCCAATATTGAAGCACCTATAGATGTTGCTTCAACTACTCGTTTGGTGGGGAATTTATATGCAGAATTGGAGATTATAGAAAATTTAAAATTTAAATCCTCCTTTGGAACGGAGACTTATTATAATAAAAACGACTATTTTTTAGACCCAGTAAGAACACAGTTTGGACGAAGCCAAGAAGGAATTGCAACAACCAGTTCGAATCGAGAATTGATTTGGCTTTGGGAAAACACTTTGAACTATAAATTGACCAAGGCTAGTCATAGCTTCGATTTCCTAGCAGGGGTAACCGCTCAAGAATCTGGTTATGAAGGAACTTTTTCTAGGTCTGAAGGGTTTCCAAATGCTGCCATTACTACCCTAAACGCAGGAAGTCGAAAAATAGAAGCGAGTTCTTGGGCTTCTCAATGGGCACTTTTTTCTTATCTCGGTCGAGTTTCTTATAAATTTAGTGATAAATATTTGGCGGATTTAAGTTTTCGAGCAGATGGTTCATCAAGATTCGGTAGAGGAAACCGTTATGCTTATTTCCCAGCTTTATCTTTAGGTTGGAGATTATCTGAAGAAAATTTTCTTAAAAATAATGCTACGATTGATGATTTGAAATTGAGAGCGAGCATAGGTGCAACTGGAAATCAAAATATTGGTGACTTCACTTCCATAGGATTATATAGTACAGGTTCAAATTACAATTTCAATAACGTCATATTACCTGGAACTCGTCCAGCCACAATTAGTAATGAAAATTTGAAATGGGAAACTACCACTCAATATAATGTAGGATTTGATGTGTCCCTCTTCGATTTTCGGGTAAGTCTTACTGGAGATTATTACTATAAGCGCACACAGGATTTATTGATAAATGTAGATTTACCTCGTTCTTCAGGATTTGCTAGCGGTATCCAGAATCTTGGAGAAGTAGAAAATATGGGCTGGGAATTGTCTTTAAGTTCGTTCAATATCAAGCAAGAAAAATTTTCTTGGAATTCTCAGTTTAATATTTCCGCCAATCGAAACAAAGTACTCGACATCGGAGGTGCAGACCAAGTGATTTTTGCAGGAGGCATTCCTGAAAGAGGTTTCTCCGTCATTGTTCAAGAAGGTTTAGCATTAGGGACATTCTATGGTTATAACAGTTTAGGGGTGAATCCAGATGATGGGAATATTGTTTTTGAAGATAGTAATAATGATGGAGTGGTGAACGAAGAAGATAGAACCATTATTGGCGATGCCAACCCAGATTTTATACTAGGTTTAACCAATACCTTGACTTATGGAGGGTTTACCTTAGATGTACTATTACAATCAAGCATTGGAAATGATGTTTTTAATGCGACTCGTATTGAAACGGAAGGAATGTTTTCTGTAAAAAATGGAAGTGCAGTAACGCTTGACCGTTGGCAAAATGCAGGAGATATAACAAGAGTACCGAGAGCAGTATTTGGAGACCCAAATGAAAATAGCAGAATTAGTAATCGTTTTATCGAAGATGGTTCCTATCTACGAATTAGAAACATTACCCTTTCTTATAATTTTCCAAAATCTATAATTGAAAAGATCAACATTCAAGGTTTATCCATTTATGTAAGTGGTCAAAATCTGTGGACATTCTCAGATTACTCTGGTTATGACCCAGAAGTCAATCGAGATGGAGGAAGTGCCATTTCACAAGGAATAGATTTTGGAACCTACCCACAAGCTAGAATAATAACTGGTGGGATAAAATTTGATTTTTAAAAAATAGCTGTTTTGATAAGTCTCACAACTAATTACTTCATCAATATATGCGTATGAATAAGTTAATTTTTTTCAGAATATGCCAAATATTGTTTGCGGTAGTACTAATCATTGGAATATTATTTTTCAATCTAGAAAACATTGGTGTAAGTATTATTAGTCCACTCATTATGATTCTTGTAGTCGAATGGAATATTAGAATAGAAAAAAGTAAATCAAAATAGGAGAATTAATTCATTGCTAAGTTCATACTTAAATATTTATTTTCTTTTATTTTTTAACGCACGTAACTATTTGATTATCAGTAATTAAAATCAATAAAATTTAGAGATTTTTACTTGACTAGTTGCCAGACTTCTAAATATTACTGTAAAAGAATAAAAATATTAACATGAAAAATTATATCGTACTCATTTTTATAACGCTAAGTATAACAAGCTGTAACGACTTTTTAGATCTTGAACCCATTTCAGATTTAGCGGAAGATAACTTTTTTAAAACAGGGGCAGATGCGGAATCTGCTTTAATTGCAGCGTATGATGCCTTGCAAAGCGAATACTACATTTTCGACCGTTTTACCAACGGCGATGTGACTGCTGATAACTGTTATGCTGGTGGAGATAATCCCAATAATTTTCAATTAGATGAATTTACCGTTACACCTACCAACGCAAATGTTGAACGAGACTGGGCTTATTTATATGAAGGGATTAGTCGGGCGAACGCTGTTTTGGATAATGTTCCTAACATTGAAGCAACAGATTTAACAGCAGGTCGCAAATCTGAAATGTTAGCAGAAGCCTCTTTCTTGAGAGCTTATCATTATTTTCAGTTGGTTAACCTTTGGGGAGAAGTACCGCTAGTATTGGAAAAAGTAAATTCTACCGACCCTGAAATTGTTTTCCAAGCAAAAGTGAGTGTTTCCGAAATTTATGATGCGATAATTTCAGATTTAAAATTCGCAGCAGAAAACCTGCCTTTAACCTTCTCACAAAAAGAACAGCGGGCTACCAAAGGTACTGCAAATGCTATGTTGGCAAAAGCCTTTGCACATCAACCGGATCCAGATTGGAGTATGGTAAAAGCGCATGCTTTGGAAGTAATCAATAGTGGGGTGTACCAGTTACTTCCTAGCTATGATAACTTATGGAAACCCACTAATGAAAATACGCCAGAATCTATTTTTGAAGTACAATTTATTGGAAGTACAAATGAATCAAATTGGGGACCTCAACTATGGTTACCTCCTTCTTTAACAAATGATGGTTGGCGAAAATTTAATACTCCTTCTAATGATTTGATAGCTGCATTTGATGCTGAAAATGATGCAGCAAGAAAAGGTGCTTCCATCTTATTTGAACGTGGTTTACCTTGGCGAGACCCAAATTTTTCAAATGGTACAGTTCCTTTTCCATATAAACAACGACAAGCCAATGGCTGGTCGAGTGGCAACAATTTCATATTGCTTAGGTTGGCAGATATAATTTTGTTGTTAGCAGAAGCTGAAAATGAATTAGGAAATACTGACGCTGCAACTATGGCATTAAATCAAATTAGAAATAGAGCTAACCTGCCTAATACTTCAGTAACAGGACAAAACAATTTACAAGCAGCTATTCAAAATGAACGACGGTTAGAATTAGCTTTTGAAGGTCATCGTTGGTTTGATTTGAAAAGAAAAGGAACGGCAATTTCAACTATGAATGCTTTGGGTAAAGATTACAATGTCGAAGATTTTAAATTATTGTGGCCTATTCCACAATCAGAATTAGACCGAAATCCAAAACTGACTCAAAATTCAGGTTATTAATAGACTTTATCAATTTTTTATGGTTCTCTAACTAATCCCCGACCACTGCTTGCTCCGATTTATCGGAGGGGTTTTTCAGGGAACGTTTTTTATTAAAAAAATAAAATAATTTAAATATGAAAAACATACTTACATTAATTTTTGCGGCAATGACCATTAGTGTTTTTGCACAAGTAGAAGTAACTTTTCAAGTTGACATGACAGGACAAACCGTGTCAGCTGACGGTGTTCACATCGCAGGAAGTTTGAACGGTTGGAATACAGAATCGGATTTGTTGACCGACCAAGGCAATGGCATTTATGCCATTACTTTAAATCTAGCACCGGGAGCAGATTATGAATACAAATATTTAAATGGTAATGCATGGGGAACGGAAGAAGCGGCACCAGGAATCTGCACAATTGGAGGGAATAATAGAATTTTTACCGCTCCAACTTCGGATAGGACGCTTCCAGCAATACCCTTTAATGATTGTCCCACCTCCATAGAAACACAGATGGTCAAGTTTAGTGTGGATATGACTGGACAAACCGTTTCAGGGAATGGGGTACATGTAGCAGGTAACTTTCAAGCGTGGAGTCCAGGTGCTACAGCTATGACCGATGTTGGTAATAATATTTATGAAGTAACTGTTCCTGTTTTATCAGACATAAGTGTTGTCCAATACAAGTTTGTCAACGGCAATGATTGGGGGACGGAAGAAACACCAGGTGCTGGTTGTGGAAATGGAGATAAGAATAGATTGTTTATCATAAAAGATGCTGGGGACATGATTGATTTACCAGTTGCTACATTTGGAGGCTGTGACAATCCAATACCTACCCGTATGGTTGTTTTTAGACTTGGTTTAGATGGGGCTGCCGCTTCTCCTAATGGCGTTCATGTGGCAGGTAATTTCCAAGGATGGAATCCCGAAGGTACTTCAATGATGGATATTGGAAATGATACCTACGAAGTTGCAGTTGAGGTGATGAAACCAGTTTCCTATCTGGAATACAAATATCTAAATGGAAATACTTGGGGGACTGAAGAACCGGTGCCTGAAGACTGTAGTTTTAATACCAATCGTTTTGCTATTATTGATTTGAATAGTCCTGACTTAGTTGAATTAGAAAATTTTGTATTTGGTACTTGTAATGAGTTGAGTACTTCTACCATTGATATAGCAAGCACTCCATTGTTTAAAATTTCGCCAACCATTACAAACGAGCAGATTTCAATTACTTGGGAAACTTCGATAAGTGGGCAATCTTTAATTTTAGTTCATGACCTTCAAGGAAAGCTGGTTTTTCAGCAAAAAAAAGAAAATATCCAATTTGCTAATAGGGAGGTAATTAATGTTAGTGATTGGGCATCAGGAATGTATATTGTTCAATTAAGAACAAGTAATAGCTTATATAGTCAAAATATTATTGTTAAATAATATCTTATAAACAAAGAGCATGGCATGAATCATCTCGAAAATTCCTACACAAGTTAGCTAAACTATTGAGGTGATTCATGTTTTAGAAAAAATAAAAAATGGTAAGCAAAAAAGTACAGTTATTTCTCTCCGCATTATTTTTTATAAGTGTATTACTTTTTCAATTTAGTTGTGGTGATGATGAAATTCCAGTTCCAGTTCCACCTGATACTGTAAATAATAATATAGAAGGAAAAGTAAGCGTTTGGCGGTCTAATAAAGCAGGATTAATAAAATTAACCAAAGAATCAGCGCTACTTCCATACGAAACCATAACGAATTTTGATGTAACTATTCCTATAGATGAAGGAATAGAATACCAAACAATGGAAGGATTTGGAGCTGCACTCACAGGTTCATCAGCTTATGTTATCCAAACCAATTTGGATGAAGTAGCACAAAATAAATTACTGCAAGATTTATTTGATGCGGAGAATGGAATTGGAATTAGTTTTATACGCCTAACCATTGGAGCATCTGATTTTTCCCTTTCTGATTTTACTTACAATGACTTAAATACTACGCAATCTGATATTCCTCAAGCCAATTTCGACTTGTCTATTGAAGACCAGTATTTGATTCCCCTTTTACAAAAAATTATAGCTATTAATCCTGAAATAAAGATAATGGCTTCACCATGGTCTGCACCAGCTTGGATGAAAGAGAATAAAACATTGAAAAATGGGGGGCATTTGAAAAGTGATTTCCAAGAAAGTTATGCGGAATACTTTGTTAAGTACATTCAAGCAATGGCTGCAAAAAATATTCCTATTCATTCTATTACTATACAAAATGAACCACTTCATGCTGCTCCTTACATCAGTATGGAAATGAGTGCCGAAGAACAAAAAGTATTTATTCGAGACCATTTGGGACCGCATTTAACAACAAATAATTTAACAACTAAAATCATCATTTACGACCATAATTGGGACAATACAGCGTATCCGTTGAATATTCTTAATGATACAACAGCTAAAAAATATATAGAGGGGACAGCCTTTCATTGTTATGCAGGGGATGTGTCTGCTATGTCGCAAGTGCATAATACGCATCCAGATGCAGGAATTTATTTTACGGAATGTTCAGGCGGAGATTTTGCACCAGATTATGGAGGTAATCTGTCTTGGAATATGGAAAATTTAATAGCAGGTGCTACTCGAAATTGGGCTAAAACCGTTTTGTTTTGGAATCTTGCATTGGACGAAAATAATGGACCTCAAAATGGCGGTTGCAAGGATTGCCGGGGAGTGGTCACTATCAATTCCAATTCAGGTAATGTTACAAAAAATGAAGAATATGTATTACTTGGTCATATTTCTAAATTTGTAAATTCAGGAGCTAAACGTATACAAACTCCCAATACCCGCGGACAGGATATTTCCCAAATTGCTTTTAAAAATCCTGATGGAGGAATTGTGGTTATTGCATTTAATCATAAGAATGAACGACAAAAAGTTCAATTCCAATACGGAGATAATGCTTTCAACTACGCAATAGAAGGTGGTATGTTGGTTACTTTTGTAATTGAAGATTAAAACCTAAGTAAGGGGCTTAGAAATAAATAAGCTACCCAGTACTCCCATCCGTTGCACGGTTCTTTCACTTGAAGATTCATCTAATCGCCATCCTATGGAATCGTTCATTCAAGCTACTCCAATTTGGGATATTAAGGGAGATAAATTTATTAAATCAGCGTTCCTAACGCTATTAAAAATGAATAAAATGAAGCATAATTTTTTGACCTTCTTAATTCTAGGAATTACCATTATTATACTAGGTTGTTCTTTAAAAAATAAAAATCTAAGCCTTCCTAATATAAAAAAAAACGTTACTAAAACAGACATTAATTGGAGTAAGGCAGATTCTTTGCTAGCTTTGATGACTTTAACGGAGAAGTTAGGTCAGTTGCAGCAACTAGATGGCGGAATTAGTAAAAAGGAATTACCTCGATTAATTGAGGAAGGTAGAGTTGGTTCGGTTTTGAATGAAGTGAATCCTAAGCTGATAGCGAAATATCAAAAAATTGCCCTAGAAAAAAGCCGTTTGGGTATCCCTTTATTAATTGGTCGGGATGTTATTCATGGCTTTCGAACCATGTTTCCAATTCCTTTAGCTCAAAGTGCGAGTTGGAATATGGATTTAGTGGAAGAAGGTGCAAAAATCGCTGCTAAGGAAGCAAGTGCTATTGGGGTGAATTGGACATTTGCACCAATGATTGATGTAGGACGTGACCCGCGTTGGGGTAGAATTGCAGAATCTCCAGGCGAAGATGTTTACTTAACAAGTGAAGTTGGGGTAGCAATGATTAAAGGATTTCAAGGAGCAGGAAATTATAAGGAGGGTAATATTGCTGCTTGTGCCAAACACTTTGCGGCTTATGGATTGGCGGAAGGAGGACGTGATTATAATACGGCAATAGTTGGAGAACGTCAATTAAGGGAAATATACCTTCGTCCTTTTTTGGCAGCGGTCGAAAACGATGTAATGAGTTTTATGACTTCGTTTAATGAAGTTAATGATATTCCTGCTTCTGGTAATCGCTTTTTATTAAAGCAAGTCTTGCGTGAGGAATGGGAATACAAAGGAGTGGTGGTAAGTGATTGGGAATCGGTTAAAGAAATGATTGCCCATGGTTATTGTAAAGATTTAAAAGAGGCAGGCTATAAGGCTATGCATGCTGGTCTTGATATGGAAATGGTCAGTACCTCCTATAATGACTATTTAGAAGTTTTGATGTCAGAAGGTAAAATTGATATCAAACAAATTGATGCTGCAGTTCGCCGAATTTTATGGATAAAAATCAGATTAGGCTTATTTGAAAACCCTTATCCAAATAAAGAAGAGGCCGCTAACACCTTATCCGATAAGCATTTGGAAATAGCTAAACAAGCAGCTATTGAAAGTGCTGTCTTATTAAAAAACGATAATGGGATTTTACCAATTTCTGATAAAATCAAATCCGTTGCAGTTATCGGACCTTTAGCTGATGCACCTCATGAACAAATGGGGACTTGGGCTTTTGACGGTAAAAAAGCAGATTCAAAGACACCGCTGAAAGCTTTACAAACAATGCTTGGAGGCAATGTAAAAGTGAATTATGCAGTAGGGTTAAAAGTCAGTCGAACCAAAAATAACGATGGGTTTAAAGCTGCTTTGGAAGCAGCTAATCAGTCAGATGTTGTGCTTTATTTTGTAGGAGAAGAATCCATTTTGTCAGGGGAGGCACATTGCCGTGCCCATTTGAATCTACCAGGTAAACAAGAAGCATTGTTGGAAGAGTTATCAAAAACAGGTAAGAAAATTGTGCTAGTAGTTATGGCAGGGCGTCCATTGATATTGACCAATTTATTACCAAAAGTTGATGCTGTGCTTTATGCTTGGCACGGTGGAACAATGGCAGGACCAGCAATTGCTAACATTTTAATAGGTAAAGCCAATCCTTCAGGAAAATTACCAATAACCTTCCCAAGAGCAGTCGGTCAAATTCCAATATACCACGCTCACAAAAATACAGGCAGACCAGCCAATGAATCAAATTGGGTATCAATTGACAAAATCCCCGTTGAAGCATGGCAAACATCTTTGGGGAATACCTCTCATTATATAGATGAAGGCTTTAAGCCACTTTTTCCATTCGGTTATGGCTTATCCTATACATCTTTTGATTATAAGAATTTACGGATTAGTAAAAATAAAATGACAAATGCTGAAAGTCTCCTCGCAGAAGTAGAGGTAACTAATACAGGTAAATATGATGGAAAGGAAGTTGTGCAACTCTATATTCAAGATTTATTTGGAAGCGTTACCCGTCCAGTAAAAGAATTAAAAGGTTTTCAAAAGGTTGAATTAAAAGCAGGAGTAACAAAAACTGTTCGGTTTGAGATTTCAGCAAATGACTTAAATTTCTATAATGCAGATATGGAGTTCCTGACAGAAACAGGTGGGTTTAAATTATGGATTGGCGAACATGCTGATTGTTCAGATTTTGTGGCATTCGAAGTGGTGAAGGAGGTAGAATAATTTAGTTAAGCTTGACAAACCTATCCAACTAGTTGACATACCTTGCTCCTTATCTTGCTGGGAATAGGTTCTTGGGGGAGCGAAACTCATTCTTTTTGATTCCCCCCTTTAGTATAGCTACTTCATAGTATAATAAATATACAATTTTTTAAGCCGAAACTTTAACTAGTCAAAAATCTCCTAAGAAATGAAATTACCATTTTCCAAAAAGTAGCAAGTCGGTGCATAGGGTTATAAAACTGAATATAATGTCAAATCTTAT
>JBGCFJ010000062.1:0-5239 GCA_045106885.1 Saprospiraceae bacterium | reverse complement strand
TGCCAATCTTTCTTTGACCAATCAAGGTGGTGCTTTTGACTTTTTTGAATCGGTGTTTCGTTTGGAAGATGTGGATACTTATCGCTCGATGATTAAACGAACGCATTTTGTTAATAAACATGGCGAAAAACGGGAATTTAGGAGTAAAACCTTTTACTATAAAACTTTTTGGCGAACGGCTCAGATGTCAAATAATTTGCCACTTTGGACGGAGATAACTACAGGATAACCCGATTTTGCAGGATTTACAGGATAGGCGAACTAGGAGGATTTTAATTATTCCGAGCAATGCCTATCTTATGATAATCCAAACCAAAGAGGGATTGCCAAAGGAACAGTTTTCCGCTTATGTTCCTCATACTAGGATTGGCGAATTCTGAACATAGCCTCACTACGTTAATCTATAAAGAAGGAAAATGGTCCGATATAAATGTCGCTACTTTATTTAAAAGACTATCTACCAAACAATACCTTGAAGTCGCTATGGAAATAAAATTAACCGATTAAAAATAGAATATCGAAAAAACTCGTATCTTTAAGTTACCATTTTAAATAGCCATTACATTCTCAATCCGCTCACCGAAAGTGGTTGAAAATTGAAAATTAAATTTTGTCAATATGGAAGCCTACGCACAAGTCCTCTTATACGCCATCCCAGGTTTTGTCGTTCTCATCATCATCGAAGCCATCTACGCCTATTTCAAAGGGAATTTTAACTTTCGGAGTATGGACACCATTTCCAGTTTAAGTTCTGGAAATACCAATACCTTAAAGAGTATTTTGGGTTTGAGTATTGTGATTATCAGTTATAGTTGGGTGCATAGTAAAGTTGCTTTGGTAGAAATTGAAACGACTTGGTTGGTCTATTTATTAAGTTTTATTGCGATAGATTTTGCCAGCTATTGGAGTCACCGACTGAATCATAGCATCAATATTTTCTGGAATCGACATGTCGTGCATCATTCTAGTGAAGAATTTAATTTGGCAGTTGCTTTGCGACAGAGTATTTCTGGTTTTGTGAGTTTAGGCTTTATCTTTTTGTTTCCTGCCGCCTTATTGGGCTTGCCACCAAAAGTAATTGGTGTCATTGCGCCCTTGCATTTATTTATGCAATTTTGGTACCATACCGAACATATTGGCAAATTAGGTTGGTTGGAATACATCATTGTCACGCCATCTCAACATCGAGTTCACCATGCCATTAATCCGATTTATTTGGATAGAAATTTATCTGCTATTTTTTGTGTTTGGGATAGAGTATTTGGCACGTTCCAAGAAGAATTGGACGAAGAACCTTGTGTGTATGGGGTTACTCGCCAAGTGAATACTTGGAATCCGATTAAAATCAATTTTCAACATGTTTGGCTACTAGCAAAAGATGCTTGGCGAACCAATAATTTTGTGGACAAATTGCGTATCTGGTTTATGCCCACAGGCTGGCGACCAGCGGATGTACTAGATAAATATCCAGTTCCTTCTTCTAGTCCCGAAACTTTTGTTAAATACGATACCGAAGCGTCTACCGCTTTAACTATCTGGTCTTGGACGCAGTATTTAGTGATGAATGCCTTATTGATTCATATACTATTAAAGATTGCAGATATTCCAAGAGTCGATATATTTATCTACGGTTCTTTTATGTTTTTAGTGATTTATAGTTTTACCACTTTAATGGATAGAGACCCCAATGCTATTTGGATGGAAGCCCTTAAATCTTTGGTTGGTTTAGGTATTATTTACAGTACAGGCGATTGGTTTTTATTGGATGAATTGGTGAGTGGTGGAACTGTTTTTGTGGCAGCTTATTTTGTACTTTCGGCTTTGGTTGTGGGGTGGTTTGTGGTTTATGAGATTGGGTGGGCGCAAAATAGGTCAGAAATTGAAGAGGTTCGAGGATGATTTTGGCGAAATTTTTGACTTCAAAATAAAGTTAAATCAATTTTGTTGAATAAGCCGTTGCATATAATTAAAATGAAGAAAGTGAGATATATCTGGTTAGTACTACTCCTAAGTTCTTGTCAATCAAGTTTAACTGATAAGGAATTGGATAATAAATATTTAGACGCATTTGAAAATAGAAATTGGAAGGGGGCTATTGAGTATTTAGATGAAAAAATTGAGCGAAACCCAAAAGATGCCTATGCTTATTATGCTTGGGCAGTGGCAACTTCAAATCAAAGGACAAGGACAGATATAGTTCAAATGATTAACGATTTAGATATATCCCTTCAATTAGATAATAAAAATGAACAAGCACTATTCCTTCGGTTTCAAGCAAAGTTATTTGATTTGAATTTTAAAGAGGCAGCGGAAGATATTAATTCATTGATTGAACGAAAAGGCGAGTTACCATTTCTTTTGTCTTGGAAAGGAAATTGTGCCTTTGCTGCCAAAGAATTTAAAGAAGCAGAATTAACCTATGAAAAAAGACTAAAACTCGGAGGTCAGTATGCAGATATGAAGAATACTTATTACTATTGGATATTTTCAAAATACTTCAGCGGAAATAAGGAAGGAGCTATATGGGATGGCGCATTCTTAGAAAGTCGAGGTTTTAAACCTGATAAAGAGTTGCAAAATGCCCTAGAAGAAGATAAGCTAAATTGGAAAGAACTAGCTAACTTTCCAATGCTAGAGATGACCATTGAGCAACTTGATGAGCTGTTGAATGAAACGTAGTAATGCCGCTCATCAACTCAATAATTTTGAAGCAGCTTTATGAAAGGCAGTTTTTGCTTTAGGAGATAAAGATACGATTTGTGCTATTGTTGGTGGGATAACTATGATGTCAACAGATGAGAGAAATATACCTCAACAATGGGTAGAGATGGTCGAAGATTTTGAAACGAGTATATTTAGAATGGAATTGCTGCCTCCTTGGAAAAAATATCACCATATCAATAGATTTTCAAAATAAAGATTTTTAATTTAACTCCTTTCGTAAATTTTCTACTTCTGTAATCGAAAGTCCAGTAATATCGGCAATGACTTCATTCTTATATTTTTTGTGAATGGCGTTGATTGCCATTTCCTGTTTTTCTGCACGTTTAAGTTTAGCGATAGTTACTTTAGCGGCTTCCTTGTTTTTTGAAGCAGTTCTTTCTTCGGGGGTTAAATTCTCAAAACTTATTAGTTCTATCGCCTTTTTAATACCTTTATTTCTAGTATTCAAGACGGGTCTTTCTGGGCTATGAATGGACTGATAAATTAAATCTAACCAATCTCTAATTCTTTGTGGCGTATTTTTATTTGGATGATTAGGGTTTAAACATACAAACTGATGGCCATATAAATCTCTAATTTCGCCACCTAATGTCTGTGGATTAATATTGATTAATAAAACTTCATCTTTGATAGCTTTTCCATTTTTTTCATTAATCGTATAAGGAGCAGTTAAAACAACAATTAAATAAACAGTTTGGTCTATGTTATATTCTTTAACATTTTTTTGTTGTTCTGCGATTAGCATAAAAAAAAAATACAAAAATCTATCAAAGTGATGATCATATTCAACTCTTTGAATTTCAATAACAATTCTTTTGTCTGTTGTTTCTGCAAAAATGTCTAATTCAAAATCGACATAACCAATTTTTGGATTGAATTTTTTCTCTGTTTCAATCTTACCAATCTCCACCTCAAGATTAAGTATATCTTTTACAAAAGCTTCAAAGACTATTTTATCTGTAAAAGCTTTTTTAAAAATCACTTCATTATCTAGACTACCAAGCATATTATTTGATTTATAGCGTTTTATAAAAAAACAGTAGTAATAAAATTACAAAATAAATACTGATAAGCCTATAATTAAAATGCTTTTATTTTTCTATTATCGTTCTCCATTCGACAAATGCCGAACCAAGCAACGCTTCGCCACAGGTAATAAAGTGGCATCCACAGGAAAAGCCAATTTCGTTTCAATCGAATAAACCGCAGGTAAAGTTAAGGTCTTTCGAGCTTTTAATAATTCTAATTTAATGCTCTCATAAGTGGTCACAAAACTACGCCGCCATTCGTTGACAAAAGTAGAGCGCAAAGAACGAAAACGGTCATTCGTCCGCTGAAAAATGCTCATTTTATAATTATACACTTTAATAGACCGGCTGCCATCTGATAAGAAAAAATAGCCTTCTTCTTGCTGATGTGGCAAAATACCTACAGGCGTAATCAACAAACTGTTTTCTACATAATCATAAAACTCTGTACCATTGCTGACTGCACCTTTCATTTCTGACATCGCATATTGCACAATGTCTTCTATTTCTTGCATCAACCCTGTGTCAGCTACCATTTCTTCATAAATCAAATGAAGCTTTTTTAACTGAATCCCTGTTAATTTTTTAGGAAACTGGCTTTTGACCAATTGTTTATTGTCTTTAAAAGTTTGCAAATTTCTAAAATGAAAAATCAAATCTGCTAATTGCGGATACAATTGGTTTTCATTAAAAGCTCGATTGATGCGCTGCAAATAAGCGAGTAACGTGTATTTCTTTGATTCAAAATCAATATTTCCTTCGATAAACCAAG
This sequence comes from Saprospiraceae bacterium, assembly GCA_045106885.1. Classification (GTDB taxonomy): domain Bacteria; phylum Bacteroidota; class Bacteroidia; order Chitinophagales; family Saprospiraceae; genus JAFMDF01. Next base: position 715 of record JBGCFJ010000062.1, on the reverse strand, counting down.
TTTCTGATAAAAAATTCATGAGCAATTTTTTTCAAGGTAAAGTAATCAGTTTTAGAAGTCAGAGGTCAGACCGTTTATTACATAAACTGTCAGAAGTCAGATGACTTAGTTTCTAATCAATGAACTTCTGCACATATTTGGCAGAAAATGAATAAAGGAGTAGATGAATAAATGGGGGCATTGTCCCAAGATTTACTCATTTATTCATTTCATCATTTACTCATTATGGTACTGGCTTTGCCAGCTTAGGAATCAAGACTAATATTTAATTGTTTACAAATATCTCGTCTGGCTTCTGACAGAAAATTCATTTTTGGTCTGACTCCTGACCTCTTTTTATATTTCTAGTAGACATTATCAATACATGACAAGTAATTAAATGGAATTTATTACATAATAAAAAACATTATTCTAAAATGCAAGTATTTTACCAAATTGACCCTTGATTCGTTTTCCTTTTTACCAAACGTCCATTATTGAACAAGCTTCGTCCATAATCGGACAATAAATTCCATAAATCATTTTTACAACAGCATATAATTTACTGATAATCAAATATTTAAATTATTGGCATTATTAACCGTAAAAGGTAGATGAGTTGGTGACGGAGCGATGCTCCTTATTGAAAAAAGAGGTATTTACCCAATTCCTACAGACGGTATCGAAGCGATGCTCCTTGATTATTCGAAAAAGAGCATCGCTCTGGCGCTGTCTG
>JBGCFJ010000619.1:0-1995 GCA_045106885.1 Saprospiraceae bacterium | reverse complement strand
CCAACCAACCAACCAACCAACTACTTTTTGCTATTAAACAAATAACAAGTTTATTATTTCCAACACCTCCCTCCAATAAGTTAAAATATGCAGTCTAAAGTCGTATTAACTAAATCTTTACAGGAATTAGATATCCAAATAAACGCCACTATCCAAGAAGCGTTTCATCCCACATTAGCTATTGTCTTTGCCTCTTTAAGTCACGAAATAGGCACTTTAACAGCTATTCTAAATAAGTATAACATACCTTTTATTGGTATCACAACAGCAGGTTATTTGCAATGGGCAATGTTACCTTAGATATAGCCAAAAATCTAGCAACTGCCTATCACAAAACAGGACAACAATTATACGATTGCATTCTATCTGATATTAAATTACCTGATGGTAATGGTTTCGAGTTAATTGCTAAACTTAGAGGTGATAGTAGTGCGATTAATCAACAAACCCCCATCATAGTATTGACAGCAAGTGCCAATGAAAAAGAGGCCAATTATGCTAAAAAAATGAATATTAAAAGTTATATAGGCAAACCATTCCCTCCACAACTAATAATTAGTGAAATGAAAAAGATTTTTAAAGAAGAACCAACGGAGGTCAGATTAACCACCATGTCACTTGAACAACAACCTGAACATGTTCCCATAACTGAGCCATATTTTGCGCATCTCGAAAAGAGTTTTAAAAACAGGTCAAGGCTACAAATTGAAATGTTTGACATCTTTCTTGACCAACTTCCCCTTGCCATCACACAAATGGAAAAAGGGTTGAAAGAAAATGATTTAAAAATCTTTCATTATGATGCGCATAGAATTAAATCAACGATTAATATCATAGGTTTACCTAAATTAAAACCGCTCATTACTAAAATGGATGAATATTGCTACAAAAAAATTCATTTAGAGCAATTGCCTGAATTATATGAACAATTTAAAATCCAAGCAGCGAAGGATATTAAAATAATTTTAGCTAGAAAGGAAGAACTTTTGGTAGCAAGCTAAATCATTAATAGTAGCTTAGGCTTCTAGCCTGTTTAAACCAGCTCGTCGGATGACTATCGTCGTCCGATGAGCTGATTTTACGCTTAGATTGAGCACTTACAGACTAGAAGTATAAGCTACTGTTTATCAATATTTAAAGGTCAGTCGTTCTCCTTTCTTGTCCTCAAAAAATTGCCCATCTTGGTAAGCTAAATGTCCACTTACGATAGTATGACTCACTTTACCTTTTAGGAATTTATTTTCAAAAGGAGACCAACCACATTTATAATGAATGTTCTTTTTCATTACTTTCCATTTTTTATTTACATCTACAATCGCTAAATCTGCCCAGTAGCCTTCTCTAATATACCCTCTATCTTCAATTTTAAAACATATTGCTGGCGCATGGCTCATTTTTTCTACAATCCGCTCTAAACTAATTTTGCCTTTATGGTAAAAACCAAGCATCATGTTCAACGAATGTTGTACGGTAGGAACACCTCCAGGGGCTTTAAAATATTCTTTACTTTTTTCTTCCCAAGTATGTGGCGCATGGTCTGTAGCAATAATATCTAAACGATTGTCCAATAAGGCTGGGAATAAAGCAGCTTGATTTTTTCGGTCTTTGATGGCAGGATTACATTTAATTTGATTCCCTAATTTTTCATAATCCTTACTATTAAAATGTAAATGATGGACACAAACTTCCGCTGTAATTCGTTTCTCTGCCAAAGGAATATCATTTCTAAATAAATCCAGTTCTTTTTTAGTAGAAATATGCAAAATATGTAATCGAGTATTATGCTTTTTCGCCAAACCTACCGCAAAAGAAGATGATTTATAACAACCTTCGACGTTCCGAATAATTGGATGTTGGCGTGCATGTGCGTTTTCTCCATATTTTTCTTTAAAAGCAGCATTATTAGCCCGAATCGTTGCCTCATCTTCACAATGCGTTGCAATCAACATTGGTACATTTCTAAATAAATTATCCAAGGTCTTTTCATTATCTACC
>JBGCFJ010000618.1:0-11497 GCA_045106885.1 Saprospiraceae bacterium | reverse complement strand
CTTTTCAAGGCTATAATTTAGGATTGACTAAAAGTTATCAACCTATTTCAAAATATCCAAAAAATAAGGCAAAGCTGCATTATCACTCTTCTTATTCCATACCGCAAATAACTCCGTTTGCTGTGGAATATCTTTCAATTCAATAAACCGAATTTGATAATTATATTCATCTCGAAGAGAATTGGGGACAATAGAAATACCTAAGCCACTTTCCACCAATTTAAAGATAGTTGGTCCATGAATAGACTGATGAGAGAGCTTTGGATAGAAGCCATAATCACCACAAAGGTTGATGATTTGTTGATAATACATTTGGCTGCGTTCGTTAGGGAATAGAATATAGGATTCTTCGGCTAATTGGCTCATATCCACAAAATTTTCTGCCGTTATAGGATGATTTTTAGGAAGCACTAAGGAAAAATTTTCTTTAAAAACAGAAATCCCCGTCATGGTATTGGGCAGGTTTTTAGCCCGCATAAATCCAATGTCCAATTGTTTTTTTTCCAAAGCAGTCAATTGGTCTTTGTTACTTAAATCGTATAAATAGAACTTAATTCTAGGACAATCTGCACTAAATTGTTTGATGATTGGTGGTAAATACACTTGCATAGCAGACCCTACAAAACCAATTCGTAAAATACCTTCCCCACCTTTTATACCCAATTGCCAACGTTCCATAGATTGTTGTAATTGATTGATAATCAACTCCGCTTCTTTTTTAAATAAGACACCTGCTTCACTAAGATTTACTTTTCTATTGGTTCTAATAAAAAGAGGTTGTCCTAGAATAGTTTCTAACCGAGTAATTTGTTGACTCAAAGCAGATTGAGAAATAAATAGCCGTTCCGCTGCTTTCCGATAATGCAAAGTTTCTGCTAATACCAGAAAATATTCAAAATGTCGAATTTCTAATTGATTAGTCATACTTATTATTTGATACGCAATATTAATTGTTGGTAATCAAAAATCCAAGTAATTTTGTTTTAGAAATGATGAATTGAACGATGAATGATAAACGATAAACGATAAACGATGAATTCGACAAAAATGGAGACTTCAATAATAGACTTGTTACTCTTTAAGAAATGCTTCTATGAAATTTGGATTTTCTTGATAGTTTGGCTTAAAAAATTAGTGCATAGCCCCGCTACGGACTCATTTAAGTCTAATGTTGAAAGCCATCAAAAGGGGAGGAATATTTATTTTTCGTTTTTACAAATTTAAATACCTAACATCCGAGATGCCTATATCCATGTTAAAAACCCAAAATTAAAATAGTATCCGTGTTAGAAACATCCGAGATGCCCATATCCGTGATATAAAAAATCCCTGATACATTCACAGCTTAGAGAGCTGTGTTACAATCATAAGTAAAACTTATCAATTGATACGAAATATTAATTGTTAATAATTTTAAATCTAAATAATTTGAGCCCATTATAACGTTTGAAAATTCCTTAATCTGGGGATTGAAACACGTAGACAATTTCAGACGTTCGTAAAGAAGATACCTAACCAAATAATTGAAATTATTAATATGAAAAAGATTCTAACACTCGGTCTTGGAAAAGTAGGCACCCTAGTAGGTGTCCTATTAAGCAAAAAATACAAAGTAACAGGCGTTGATAAAAAGCAACCCCATTATGATTTCGACTTACCTTTTAAAGTAGTGGAAGGAGATGTGACGGATGAGGCATTCCTGCAAAAATTAATCAAGAAAAATGATGCGGTTGTTTCCGCATTGCCTTATTTTTTAAATAAAAAAGTAGCGCAAGTAGCTTATGATTTAGGTAAACATTATTTTGATTTGACGGAAGATGTAGAAACCACTAATTTTATCCGTGAATTGAGTAAAACAGCCAAAAGTGTGATGGCGCCTCAATGTGGATTAGCACCAGGTTTGATTGGTATCGTTGGCGCAGATTTGACGAAGGATTTCACCAAATTAAGAGACATTGAATTGCGTGTAGGCGCTTTGCCGAAGTACCCAAATGGTTTAATGGCGTATTCCTTTACTTGGTCACCTGCGGGCGTGATTAACGAATACATCAACGATGCTGAAGCCATTCAGAATGGGGTAAGAAAAATGACACCTTCTTTAGATGGTTTAGAATATATCAATATTGAAGGTCGAGAATTTGAAGCTTTCACGACTTCTGGTGGTTTGGGAACAATGTGTGAAACTTATGAAGGCAAAGTAGATACTTTGAATTATAAAACGATTCGCTATCCTGGGCATGGAAAATTGATGAAATTCTTAATTCAAGAATTAATTCTAAAAGAAGATAAAAAGCTATTATCTTCGATTTTGGAAAATGCCAAACCACCAGTCAGAGAAGATGTTGTCTATGTATATGCCGTCGTAGAAGGTTGGAAAGGTGATAAGTTGTTTAGAAACGAATATTACAAAGCTTTTTCTCCAATTATGATTGACCAACAAGAATGGCGAGCCATTTCTTGGACGACCGCAGCTTCTATTGCTGCCGTCATTGAAATGGTAGACAATGGAGATTTACCCGCAAAAGGCTTTATCAAACAAGAAGAAATTCCATTTGATGTATTTTTGGAAACAGATAATGGGCAACTTTTTAAGTAATACCACTGGTAGCACAGACTTTAGTCTGTTCCGTTTCAAGGTCTTTAGACCTTGGGCGATTCCTAGTATTTTATAAAAAGAATTAACAGAAAAAACGCCGACCTAAAGGTCGCCGAACAGGACAGACTAAAGTCTGTGCTACCAGTTTTAAATAAAATCACAAATATGAATACCACTTTCTTAAAAAAATTAGGCTTAAAAAAAGCCAATGCTGGAACCTCTACAGGTTTAGAAGCTACCAATTCTAGAAAATACATTAAATCTTATTCGCCCGTTGACGGTGAATTTATTGGTAGTGTTAGTAAAACAACTAAAGACGAATATGAGCAGGTGATAGCAACAGCTCAAGCGGCTTTCAAAGTATGGCGAAAGATGCCTGCCCCTAAGCGTGGAGAAATCGTTCGACAATATGGAGAAGCATTACGAGCGAATAAAGAAGCTTTGGGTAGCTTAGTGTCTTACGAAATGGGCAAAAGTTTACAAGAAGGGTATGGAGAAGTGCAAGAGATGATTGATATTTGTGATTTTGCGGTCGGTTTATCTCGACAATTATATGGATTGACGATGCATTCAGAACGACCAAATCACAGAATGTATGAGCAATGGCATCCAATGGGGATTGTCGGTATTATTTCTGCTTTTAATTTCCCAGTAGCAGTATGGTCTTGGAATGCGATGATAGCTTTAGTTTGTGGAGATGTTTGTATTTGGAAACCATCAGAAAAAGCACCGCTTTGTGCAGTGGCTTGTCAGAATATTTTTCATAAAGTATTGAAAGACAATAATGTACCAGAAGGGGTTAGTTGCCTGATAAATGGTAATTATAGAGTGGGAGAGATGTTGACGAAGGACGAAAGAATTCCTTTAATTTCTGCGACGGGTAGTACTAGAATGGGTAAAATTGTGAGCGCTACCGTAGCGGCTAGAATGGGTAAAAGTTTATTAGAATTAGGTGGGAATAATGCAATTATTATTACGCCAAATGCAGATTTAGATGCTGTTTTAGTAGGCGCAGTTTTTGGTGCAGTCGGAACTTGTGGACAACGATGTACCTCCACTCGTCGATTGATTATCCACGAATCTATGTATGATAATGTGAAGCAGCGATTGGCAAAAGCTTACCAACAAATTAGAATAGGCAATCCATTAGATGAAAATAATCATGTAGGGCCTTTAATTGATACAGACGCAGTTACCGCTTACCAAAATGCCATTGAAGAAATCGGCAATCAAGGTGGTAAAATGGTCGTCGAAGGAGGCGTTTTAGAAGGAGGCGATTATACAAGTGGTTGTTATGTCAAACCTTGTATAGCAGAAATTGCGACGGATGCAGAAATTGTTAAAACAGAAACTTTTGCACCAATTCTCTATTTGTTAAAATATACGGATTTAGACGAAGCGATTGATATTCAAAATAATGTACCACAAGGTTTATCATCGGCAATAATGACGAATGATTTGCGAGAAGCAGAATTATTCCTATCCGTAGCAGGGTCAGATTGTGGCATTGCCAATGTAAATATCGGTACTTCTGGTGCAGAAATTGGTGGTGCTTTTGGTGGAGAAAAAGAAACTGGTGGTGGTCGAGAAAGTGGTTCGGATGCTTGGAGAGCTTATATGCGCCGACAAACGAATACCATTAATTATAGCACAACTGTTCCTTTGGCACAAGGAATTAAATTTGATTTGTAATTAACATAGGTGTCAGGTGTCGGGTATCAGGTGTCAGGTTAGACGGACCTGATACATGACACCTGACACCTGACACCTCTTTAAAATATGGCACAAATAGAAGTACTAATGCCCAAAATGGGCGAGAGTATAACCGAAGCAACCATTATTCAGTGGTCGAAACAAGTTGGAGATACCATTGGGTACGAAGAGACTTTATTGGAAATTGCGACCGATAAAGTAGATTCAGAGATTCCTTCTCCTGCGGAAGGGGTTTTAGTTAAAACCTTTTTTGAGGCGGATGCGGTGGTAGCGGTAGGAACAGTTATCGGCTTAATTTCAACTGAAGCTGAAGCTACTCCCGATATCAATAAACCTTCGGAAGCGGCGGTAACTATGGAGAGTCGAGCTGAATTGGCAACAAATGGTATAGCTAATATTCCTAATTCAGTCGCAGAAATAGAGGTAGAAAAAGCAGCTCGACCTAGTCAAAGTCAGCGATTTTATACCCCATTGGTGAGGAGTATTGCGACTAAAGAAAATATTGATATCACCACTTTAGACAATATCCAAGGAACTGGCACAGACAACAGGGTGACCAAAAATGACATTTTGAATTTTGTTGCCAATAAGAAAAAGGGGATAACTGTTGTAGTCCAACCAACTATTGCAAGGTCTGTCGTAACGAATATACCGCCGAAAAAAATAGCAACACCTGCACCTAAAAAGGTAGCCCAATCTGTTAGTGGAGCAGTAGAGATTATCGAAATGGATAGAACTCGTCGATTGATTGCAGACCACATGGTTCGTTCCAAGCAGACTGCACCACATGTAACTTCTTTTGTAGAAATAGATGTAACGGATATAGTCAATTGGCGGAATCAAATAAAAGGTGATTTTAAGGCTAAAAACCAAGAAAATATCACCTTCACGCCCATTTTTATAGAAGCAGTTGTAAAAGCCATCAAAGATTTCCCTTTAATTAATGTCTCTGTAGAAGGCACGAACATTTTGGTGAAAAAAGCGATTAATATAGGGATGGCAACCGCTTTACCATCAGGTAATCTAATTGTTCCAGTTATTAAAGATGCCGACCAATTGAGTTTGTTTGGCTTAACCAAACAAGTGAACCAATTAGCGAATAAGGCAAGAAATAATCAGCTAAAACCGCAGGATATTCAAGAAGGTACTTTTACCTTAACGAATGTAGGTACTTTCGGAAATGTAATGGGAACCCCCATTATTAACCAACCACAAGTAGCGATTTTATCTGTCGGTAAAATTCAGAAGAAACCAGCAGTTTTAGAAACGGAATACGGAGATGTTATTGCGGTTCGACATAAGATGTTTCTAAGTTTATCTTATGACCATCGAGTTGTAGATGGCATGTTGGGCGGTTCTTTTCTACGTAGAGTAGGGGATTATTTGGAGCAATTTGATACGACGCAAAAAATATAATTTAAAGACTGTAGCTTAGGCTTCTAGCCTGAGTAGTTAATTATCGTCAATTGCTACTCAGGTAAGCTACTTATTAAAATCAAAATAACTATCATGTCAGCAACTACAACCATAGAAAAAAGTGCTAAAACAGACCGATTCGAAGCACCAGATTATTATCAACTAGATGAATTATTAACCGAAGAGCATTTATTAGTGCGTACTGCGGTTCGGGATTTTGTCAAGCAAGAAGTCTCTCCAATTATTGAAGCTTATGCAGAAGCAGGCAAATGTCCAACTCATTTATTCAAACAAATGGGAGAATTGGGTGCATTAGGACCAAGTTTACCAGAGAAATATGGTTGTGGTGGCATGGATGAAATTGCCTACGGTATTATCATGCAGGAATTGGAAAGAGGAGATAGCGGTATCCGTTCAATGGCATCTGTACAAGGGTCTTTAGTCATGTATCCGATTTACAAATATGGTTCGGAGGAACAACGAATGAAATATCTGCCTCAATTAGCCAAAGGAGAAATGATTGGTTGTTTTGGTTTAACAGAGCCTAATCACGGGTCTGACCCAGGGTCGATGTTAACGACTTTGAGAGAAGACGGTGAAGGTGGTTATATTTTGAATGGAGCAAAAATGTGGATTACCAATTCACCGATTGCGGACATAGCCGTTGTATGGGGAAGAGTAGAAAATGGGCCGATTAAAGGCGTGATTGTAGAAAAAGGAATGAAAGGTTTTTCTGCACCCGTTATTAAAGGCAAATGGTCTTTACGAGCGTCTATCACGGGCGAATTAGTCTTTGAAAACGTCCGTATTCCCAAAGAAAACGTACTCCCAAATGTTCAAGGCTTAAAAGGGCCATTGGGTTGTTTATCAAAAGCAAGATACGGTATTTCTTGGGGAGCTATTGGTGCAGCAATGGATTGTTATGATTCTGCCTTGCGGTATTCAAAAGAACGCATCCAGTTCAATAAGCCTATCGCTCAGTTTCAATTAACCCAAAAGAAATTGGCAGAAATGATTACGGAAATCACCAAAGCACAATTATTGTCTTGGCGATTAGGCACTTTAGCCAATAAAGGAAAAGCAACTCCAGCGCAAATCTCTATGGACAAAAGAAACAATGTAGACATGGCAATAAAAAGTGCCAGAGAAGCGCGCCAAATTCACGGCGGAATGGGTATCACAGGCGAATACCCAATGATGCGACATAGCATGAATTTGGAATCAGTGATTACTTATGAAGGCACGCATGATATTCATTTGTTGATTACGGGAATGGATATTACGGGATTGAATGCGTTTAAGTAAAAAGAAGTCAGAAGTCAGACCGAAAATTGAAATTTTCTGTCAGAAGTCAGATGAATAACCTTGACCACGTTATTCGGCTACCTTCTGACAGTTATCGAAGATAACGTTCTGACTTCTGACAATCAATATAATTGATGGTCTGACATCTATAAGAAATGACAAAAGTAGAAACGCCAATAATCCAATATAAAAAAGGAAGACTTTCCAAAAAGAAGTTAATCGCATTATACGACGGGCTAGTAAAACCCAGAATGATTGAGGAGAAAATGCTGCTTTTATTAAGGCAAGGCAAAATCAGCAAATGGTTTTCTGGCATCGGACAAGAAGCAATCGCAGTTGGTGTAGGCATGGCATTAGATGCAGATGAGGTTATTTTTCCAATGCATCGTAATCTAGGCATTTTTACGAGTAGAAATATTCCTTTAGGGCGATTATTTGGACAATGGCAAGGTAAATTATCAGGTTTTACCAAAGGTAGAGACCGTTCCTTTCATTTTGGGGCTTTAGAATATGCGACGGTCGGAATGATTTCTCATTTAGGACCTCAATTATCCCTAGCCGCAGGGGTGGCTTTAGCGAATAAACTAAAGGGAGAAAAGAAAATAAGTTTAGCTTTTACAGGCGAAGGCGGAACAAGTGAGGGCGAATTTCATGAAGCCTTAAATGTAGCGGCTGTTTGGCAATTACCCGTTATATTTTTAGTAGAAAATAATGGCTACGGTTTATCCACACCAACTAGCGAACAATATAATTGTGCCCATATTTCAGATAAAGGCATTGGCTACGGCATGAAATCTGTACGAATTGATGGGAATAACATTATTGAAGTTTATCAAACCATTAGCAAATTAGCCAAAGAATTAAGAGCCAACCCAGCACCTGTCTTGTTGGAATGTGTGACTTTCCGACAACGAGGACATGAGGAGGCAAGTGGTGTAAAATATGTGCCAAAAGATTTAATGGCTTATTGGAAAGAAAGAGACCCTGTAAATAATTTTGAGCAATTTCTATTAGCAGAAGGAATTATTGATGAAGCGTATATTAGTAACTTAAAAGCTGGTATAAAAGCAGAAATCAATGAGACCGTAGACATCGCTTTTGCAGAAGAAGTTCCTACGGCTGATGTGAAAGAAGAATTAGCAGACCTTTATAAAGCGCATGATGTCACAGCCGTATTACCTGCCAAAAATGCGACCAAAGAAATTCGATTCATTGACGCCATTACCGATGCTTTAGATACAGGAATGGAGCGTTATGAAGACTTAGTGTTGATGGGACAGGACATTGCAGATTATGGTGGTGTTTTTAAAATAACCAATGGTTTTTTAGAAAAGTATGGTGCAGGGCGAGTCAGAAATACGCCTATTTGTGAAAGTGCGATAGTGGGTGTCGGTTTAGGTTTAAGTTTGAAAGGCATGAAAGCCATGGTCGAAATGCAATTTGCTGATTTTGTATCTTGTGGTTTTAACCAAATCGTTAATAATCTCGCAAAATTACATTACCGTTGGGGCGCAAATGCCGATGTAGTGGTTAGAATGCCTTGTGGTGGAAGTGTAGGGGCAGGGCCTTTTCATTCCCAAACTAACGAAGCGTGGTTTTTTAAAACACCAGGGTTAAAAATTGTTTATCCTTCCAATCCAGCGGATGCCAAAGGTTTATTATTAGCCAGTTTAGCAGACCCGAACCCCGTCTTATTTTTCGAGCATAAAGCTTTATATCGAAGCCTTTTAGGTGAAGTTCCAACAGATTATTACACCATAGAAATAGGAAAAGCAAATTTAGTAACCGAAGGCACGCAAGCGTCTATCATCACTTACGGATTGGGTGTGAAATGGGCAACTGAGGTAGCAGCGAAATTAGGTTTATCAGTAGATATTTTAGACCTTAGAAGCTTAGCACCATTAGATTATGAGGCAATTGAAACAACGGTAAAAAAGACGAATCGAGTCATTTTATTACACGAAGATAGTTTAGTTGGTGGAATAGGTGCAGAATTATCCGCCTATATTGCCCAACATTTATTCAAACATTTAGATGCGCCAGTGATGCGGGTAGCGAGTATGGATACACCGATTCCTTTTGCCAAAACTTTGGAAAAGCAATATTTGCCTGTGGAACGGTTGGAGGTTGCTTTGCAGGAATTGATTGAGTATTAAATTTAATCCAAGAGGCGTTTACTTTAATTTGATGTAGAAAAAATTCCGATTAGAATACTTTGAAAATTTAAAATAAACTGGGACAAGTTCAAGTAGTTTATAACTACGAAGTAGTTGAACTTGAATAGCCCCGAATGGAAATTCGGGGTAAATAGTAATAGCTTCCCTCCACCACAACTCTGAAAGAGTTGAACGTAAATTTGCTTGATTTATTCACGTTCAACTCTTCCAGAATTGTAATATTCGCCCCATTAATCCTTTGCCAGCATTTACATAAGGGGTTGTATGGTTTTTAAATGTCGATATTTCGAGTCTCCAGACTCGGAATCGCTATCTCGTCGTCTCCTGACGACCATAATATCGCTAATTTTTGTAGATTATGGTCGTCAGGAGACGACGAGATAGTAGGTTTAAGTCTCCAGACTTAAACCATCGAAATCGTACAGTATTTAATTAATTCCAAGAAGCTTTTTTACCAGTAAAATAATTAAAATGACAGGAAAATTAATAACTGCCATAGGAGAATTAACGATAAAATGGGACGAATCCTGTCAAATCTTACCCACAATAAAAGCTCACCCAAGCCTAAAAGGAGTAGCCAATCACATCCAAGGAGAAGTTTTCTTTTACCAATATGAACTAGATATTCCATTTAATGGCCAAGAAAAAGAAGTATTTGAAAGAGGAGATGTCGTCTATTGGCGGTCTGCTACCGATAAGACAAAGTTTGGCATTTTATTGATGTATGGACAAACAATAGTTGGAGATGATACCCAAATTAGAACAACCTCTGCGGGCATTAAAATTGGGGAAGTAATAGAAAATGACAAAATTGAATTGATTGCTACCCGAAGCGAGTTAAAATTAGTTTAGTAAACGACTAAAAACTATAGCTTCTAATCCTTTTGAAAATTGAGAATTGAAAATTTTAAATTGAAAATTGATAAAATCCTTTAATCACCCAACCTTCCATCATTGATTTGTAATATAAAGTTATTATCATTGCCAAAATTATTAAACCAGCACTAAAAACAACTCAGTGAGCGCACCAAAAATAATCACCCTTCCACAAATAAAAGCAGCCTTAAAAGATATTGACGTTTTTACAGATATAGAGAATGGTTTTGCCGCTTATTCCAAAGGGGAGGCTGTCATTCCACCAGTCGGCGAAATGTTATTCGAAAACCCACCGGGAGAATTACATATCAAATATGGGTACTTAAAATCGGGTGCTTATTATGTAGTGAAAATAGCTTCAGGTTTCCCACAAAATTTTAAGCAGGGCTTATCTACTGGTCAAGGCATGATGCTTTTATTTGACCAAGAAACAGGCGTGGTAAAGGGCGTTTTATTAGACGAGGGGTATTTAACGGAAATTAGAACGGCTGTTGCAGGGGCACTTGCGGCTAAATATATGGCCCCTAAAAAAATCAATTGTATTGGCATCGTAGGGACAGGTTTGCAAGGTAAATTTCAATTAGAACATTTAGCCACCGTGACCACTTGTCGTAAGGTCATCGTTTATGGAAGGACGCCTGCTAATAGAGCGACTTATCCAGCCTATTTCGCAGGTACAGATTGGGAAATTGAGTTAACAGATGATGTGGCGTATTTGGCGAAAAATAGTCAGTTAATCGTGACGACTACACCTGCCACAGCGCCTTTATTGCAAGCAGATTGGATAAATCCAGGAACGCATATCACTGCAATGGGTTCTGATACCGTCCATAAGATAGAACTAGACCCAGCCATTTTAGGAAAAGCCGATATAGTAGTGGTAGACAGTTTAAGTCAAAGCGAAAGTAGAGGCGAAATTTATCAATCCGTAAAAGCAGGTACACTTAATCGAGCAGAGGTAGTCGAAATAGGGCAAATCATCAATGCCCCTGAACTCGGTCGTCAAAATGATGCGCAAATTACGGTAACAGATTTGACGGGTGTTGCTATCCAAGATTTGATGATAGCTAAGGCTGTTTTTGAAGGGGTAGAATGATTGTTTTATGGTTAAATTGCTATATTGTTGTTGATTGTCAAAAGCTAAATTTTGATTATTAAAAATAACTACGCATTTACCAACCAACAAAATGATATTAAAACAATTTTAAACTACTATCTAGTTCGTCAAATCCGTTGCCTTCATTCATCCGTTGGTCTATTTTCTTCTAGTGGATGAATGAAGACAACAGATAATTATTAATTTTTTCGAGACCACCTATATCATAGTGGGTTATATCTGTACCTTACAACAATATAACAATCAAACAATTTAACAATTACTAAAGATATAAAAAAAAAAAATAGCCCTAATCGG
>JBGCFJ010000617.1:0-3713 GCA_045106885.1 Saprospiraceae bacterium | reverse complement strand
AAACTACCAAACTATTGACCGAAAAAAGATTGATATATCGTTCCGACGCTATGCCCCTTAAAGGAAAAATGGAAATTCAGCAATTCCTACAGACAGTTCCGAAGCTACGCTCCTTGATTTTTACTAAAAGAGCATCGCTCTGACCCTGTCTGTAGGAGTAATTAACCCAAAATTCCTTTAAGGAGCATAGCTTCGTCACCACAAAAAATAAATTGAAATCTTTTGCGGTCAATACTACCAAAAAAATAAGAGATGATTCCTTACGAACCATCTCTTATTAAAAATTTATCTAAAAGTTAAAAATGAATAGGAACTATTCACTTTAAAAAAAATCAAGTAGTTGACTAAGCAACGTCAAATCTATCCAAATTCATCACTTTTGTCCAAGCTGCCACAAAGTCCGCTACAAATTGCTCCTTAGCGTCATCTGAACCATAAACTTCAGCAATCGCCCTTAATTCTGTATTTGAACCAAAAATAAGGTCTGCTCTTGTTCCTGTCCATAATACAGCTCCAGTTCTGCGGTCTTTTCCTTCAAAAACTTGGTCGTCAGCAGAAGTAGCGGCCCAAGTAGTACCAAAATCTAAAATATTGATAAAGAAGTCATTGGTTAAAGCGCCAACATTATCGGTGAATACCCCATGCTTAGAACCATCATAATTTGTTCCTAGTACTCTTAAACCACCAACTAAAGCAGTCATTTCTGGTATAGACAAGGTCAATAATTGCGCACGGTCAATTAATAATTCTTCTGCTGAAAGGGATTCGCCAGCTTTAATATAGTTTCTAAAACCATCTGCTCTTGGTTCTAAGTAACCAAATGATTCAACATCTGTTTGTGCTTGAGAAGCATCTCCTCTGCCAGATGTAAATGGCACTTTTAGGTCAACGCCTGCATTTTTAGCAGCTTTTTCTATCCCAATACCTCCTGCCAAAACAACTAAATCTGCAATAGATACCCATTTTCCACGCTTACTAAATTGCTTTTGAATAGCCGTTAAAACATTCAAAACTTTAGCTAATTGTGTTGGATTATTAACTGCCCAATCTTTCTGAGGCGCTAAACGAATTCGACCGCCATTAGCACCACCTCGCTTATCAGAACCTCTAAAAGTAGACGCTGCTGCCCATGCTGTTCCAACTAATTCCGATACGGTTAATTCCGAAACACTAATCATTCTTCTTAAAGAAGTAATATTTCGCTTAGTTAATACATATTCCGCTGTAGGAATTGGGTCTTGCCAAATTAATTCTTCTTGAGGAACTTCAGGCCCTAAATAACGAGCAACTGGGCCCATATCTCTATGCGTTAACTTGTACCAAGCTCTAGCAAAAGCATCCTCAAATGCTTTATGGTCTTCATGAAAACGCTTTGAAATAGCTAAATAAGCTGGGTCTTTCTTCAATGCCATATCCGCAGTCGTCATCATTAACGCTTGCGTTTTAGACGCATCTCCAGCTCTAGGAGCCATCTTAGCTTTAGAAGCTGCTGTTGGTGTCCATTGGTTTGCACCTGCTGGACTTTTGGTTAATTCCCACTCGTAGTTTAATAGAACATCGAAGTAATCACTATCCCATTTAGTAGGATTTGGTGTCCATGCACCTTCAATACCACTTGTAATCGTATCATCTAAAACACCTGTACCAAAAGAGTTTTTCCATCCTGTACTCATTTCTTCAATAGCTGCACCTGCTGGCTCTGCCGATACATATTTGTCAGGGTCTGCTGCTCCGTGTGCTTTACCGAAAGTGTGTCCTCCAGCGACTAAAGCCACTGTTTCTTCATCATTCATCGCCATTCTACCAAAAGTTTCTCGGATGTCATGTGCAGAACCGATTGGGTCAGGATTAGCATTAGGCCCTTCAGGATTTACGTAAATTAAACCCATGTGAGCTGCACCTAATTGACCTTCTAATTGGCCATCTGCATATCTTGCATCATTGCCCATCCATTCTGTTTCAGTCCCCCAATAAGCATCTTGTTCTGGTTCCCAAACATCTGCTCTACCTCCTGCAAAACCAAAAGTCTCAAAGCCCATTGATTCTAAAGCGCAGTTACCTGCTAAAATCAATAAATCTGCCCAAGAAACTTTCTTTCCATATTTCTTCTTGACAGGCCATAATAATAAGCGTGCCTTGTCTAAATTTCCGTTATCTGGCCAGCTATTTAAAGGCGCAAAACGTTGGGTACCTGAACTTGCCCCTCCACGACCATCACCAACACGGTAAGTACCCGCACTATGCCAAGCCATACGAATCATAAATGGGCCATAATGACCGTAATCTGCTGGCCACCAATCTTGTGAATCGGTCATTAAATCAATAACATCTTGTTTTAATTGCGCATAGTCAACACTATTAAATGCAGCAGCATAATCAAAATCTTTCCCCATTGGGTCAGACTTAGTGGCATTTTGACGAAGAATGTTTAATTTTAGCTCGTTTGGCCACCATGCACGGTTAGTTGTACCGTTTCCTGCAGTTTGTTTTAGCGGCCCACCTAAGAATGGACACTTACTAGCATCACCATCTAATGTATTCATAATTTTATTTTTTGATGTTATAATACGGTTCGAGAAGGCGCAAATATAGTTGTAAGTTTTTCAAAAAACTTATAATTAGCTATATTTATGTTATTGATTTATCTGATTGTAATATAGGTTTTATCTATTGGTGGTTAATAATGTACCGTAATTCCCAATTTAAAAAATCATGAAGGGGTTGAACATGAATAGCACCGTAACTTGTTCCGTATTTTTACCAAATTGACAAAGAGGAAAAGAGACCTAAAGATTAAAATATCCTCAATAATGATATTTTATACCTCAAAAGCTATGGGTTATTCCCTTTTGAAAATTGAAAATTATAAATTGAAAATTGAAAATTGTCAAAAAGGGCGTTTTCCATTTTTATAAGAAAACCCATTAAGCCTTTATTTGTTTTTTATTATTTGGAGGAGAATAAATATTTGTATCTTACATTTTTAATGGGGTTAACCCTTTGCCCTACGCCCAATGCTCTTTGCCAAATAGTAACCTTTTTTATATAAAAGCCTGACTGTTGCCAATGAAATAGTTGGACTTCTAACCTTTAAACTAATATTATGTCTATTATAAAAACATCCGTTGGCAGACGTTCCTTTTTAAAATCTACTGCTGTTGCAGGCGGGGGTATGATACTAGGCTTTAGCTGGTTGGCTTCTTGTCAATCTAAATCCGAAGCCGAAGTCTTAGCGATGCCTAAGGAATGGTTTGAAATTAATTCCTATTTAAAAATTGGCGATAATGGGGTAGTGACGATTATTGCGCCCAATCCTGAATTTGGACAAAATGTCCGAACTTCTATGCCGATGTTAGTGGCAGAAGAATTGGACGTGGATTGGAAAAATGTGATAGTTGAACAAGCGCCTTATCATGCTAAAAATTATGGATTTCAGTTTACAGGAGGTAGTCGAGGAATCATGACTAGATGGGAACCATTGAGAATGACAGGGGCTTCTGCTCGACAGTTACTTCGAACCGCTGCCGCAGAAGCATGGCAAGTGCCAATGGAAGAAATTACTACGGATGCAGGCATATTATACCATAAAGCTAGTGGTAAATCTGCTGGATATGGAGAAATGGCATCGGCAGCAGGAAAATTGCCTGTCCCAGAAGAAGTAACGTTGAAGGAAGTCAAAGACTTTAAAATCATTGGTACGTCTCGAAAAAACG
>JBGCFJ010000616.1:0-9955 GCA_045106885.1 Saprospiraceae bacterium | reverse complement strand
AGAAAGCAAGAGACCACTCCCCGAGGTGATCAAAAAAATCTGCACGAGTTGAGTATGCAAATGTTCCGTGATTTCATAATTGTATAATGCCGAACGTGTCTGTAACGGTTCATGGTGTAAAAAATACCTTTTAAACGGAGCTTCATGGTCACCAAAGATACCAGAAAAACTTTGTATTTTTTTGCGCAAAATGTTCTTTTTTGATACAAATATAAAAACATTTGTAACGTAAAATATAAAAAATGTTTATTATGGGTAATAATTAGTTTTTGATTGGTAATTATATTTTCTTTCGCTGCCTTATTTTTGTGGTAATTCATTCAGTAACTTTTCTCCAACCATGCCAACCATTTAAAACCAACTTATTGCTTATGAATCAACCGATCAAATCAACTGATTGGGATGTACATCCCCCTCGATTATATCCCGAATATAAATCAACGATCCTACGAGCGCCTTCTCAACCTTTGGTCTTTAATAAAAAGACGTTTGCCGAATTGACTGGCCCAGCCTTTGGCAGTTTCAAAGTCCATCCACTGGATAATGATTTGACGAAGAATGCAGTCAAAAATGGTGAGCCATTGGGAGAAAGAATCGTCGTTCATGGTAAAGTCATGGACGAATTTGGTCGAGCTATTCCCAATGCCTTGATCGAAATTTGGCAGGCAAATTCTACGGGTCGTTATGTGCACAAAGTTGACCAACATGATGCCCCGCTTGACCCCAATTTTTTGGGAGCAGGGAGGTGTATGACGGATGCGGAAGGCAACTATAAGTTTTATACGATTAAACCAGGAGCATACCCTTGGGGCAATCATCATAACGCCTGGCGACCTCAGCATATCCACTTTTCGGTTTTTGGGGCGAATATCACAAGTCGATTAATCACTCAAATGTATTTTCCCGGTGACCCGCTGCTTCAGCATGACCCTATATTTTTGGGTGTGCCCGAAAAAGGTCGAAAATTATTGATTTCTGATTTTGATTTAAATATTACTGAACCGCTTTTTGCCTTGGGCTACCGCTTCGATATTGTATTGAGAGGCTATCAGGAAACACCTTTTGAAAATAAATAAATCATGGAAAGAAAATTACAAACGCCTTCGCAAACCGTAGGTCCTTATTTCGCTTATAGCTTAACTCCGGAACAGTACGGCTATGATTTTGATAGCTGGGCAACACCTGATTTGGTCAATGATATTAATGTAGCAGAGGTCATTACCATCACTGGACAAGTCTTTGATGGCGAAGGTAATCCCGTTGATGATGCCATGCTTGAAATTTGGCAGAATGATAAAGAAGCGCAGTTATTTGGTCGTTGCGGTACGGGAACGGATAGCGAAAATCGCTTCATTTTTAAAACGATTAAGCCGCAAGCAGTAGAAGGAAATGCCCCTTTTTTGTCGGTCATTTTGTTTATGCGTGGAGCGTTGATTCATCTTTATACGCGGATTTATTTTTCGGATGAAATGGAGTTAAATGCAAAAGATGAAACACTCCAATCTGTTCCTGAGGCGAGGAGGCAAACGCTGATTGCTCAAAAGAAAGGGAAGGTATATGAATTCAATATCCATATGCAAGGCGAAAAAGAAACCGTATTTTTTGATGTATAAATCTTAGCTTTTGTACCAAAAATTATTCTATACCGACTTCACGACTCAACTATGTTCTGATAAGAGCATGGTCGCATTTATGTTGGAAACAGAATTAGCTTTGGCAAAAGCACAGGAACAAAACGGCATTATTCCCGCCGCAATAGCAAGCAAGCTCGAACCTGTTTTTCAAAATATAAATATTGATATTGAAAAATTAAAAATACAAATTCCCCTTGCGGGAAATGTAGCCGCGCCATTGGTGAAGCAGTTAGTCGCAGCAGTCAAAAAAGAGGATTCCGTAGCTGCTAAATACATCCACCTTGGCGCAACCAGTCAAGACATTGTAGATACAGCAACTATTTTAAAAGCTAAAGATTATTTAGCGTGGTTGTTCGAAAAAGTCAATTCGCTCGAAAAGAATTTAATTGAACTCACTCGCCAACATCGCCAAACCGTAATGATTGGTCGTACCTTGATGCAGCAAGCGCGACCGATAACTTTTGGTTTAAAAACTGCCAGTTGGTTGCAA
Source organism: Saprospiraceae bacterium (assembly GCA_045106885.1). Classification (GTDB taxonomy): domain Bacteria; phylum Bacteroidota; class Bacteroidia; order Chitinophagales; family Saprospiraceae; genus JAFMDF01. The sequence continues at coordinate 7,831 of JBGCFJ010000616.1, read as the reverse complement.
GGTATTCGCTCCGCAAAATGTCTTTTACAGTCCGCCGAAAATCAATTGCTTTGCATTCAATTGGGCGGAGCAGTTGGTAGTCAAAATCAATATTTGACCGCAGCAGTTCGCCAATCTTTTGCTGAAAATTTAGGTTTAAAAAACACTCCGAACTGGCATTCCCAACGGGAAAATATTGCTGCTTTTGCAAGTGCTTTGGGGATACTTTCAGGTAGTCTTGGAAAGATGGCAAAAGACATTATTTTGCTTTCGCAAACGGAAGTCGGCGAAGTTTTCGAACCGGCTTTTGAAGGCAGAGGCACGTCGAGTACCATGCCGCACAAACGCAATCCGATTTTGAGTGCCGCCATTTTAGCGAATGCACATCGGATTCCATTTTTGGTCGCCACTATTTTGGCAGCCATGCCGCAAGCGCATGAACGTTCAGGAGGGCTTTGGCATGCGGAGTGGGAAACCCTCGATGATATTTTGGGATTGACCGCAGGGGCGGTTGAAAAGGCGGTTGAATTATTGGGTGGGGTAGAGGTGAATGAAAAACGAATGCACCAAAATATTGACCAGACCAAAGGTTTGGTTTTCGCTGAAACGGTGGCTTTGGCATTAGCGAAAAAATTGGGCAAACAAGAAGCACATCATTTGATAAAAACGGCTTGTCAAACCTCCATCAAAGAAAATACGCATTTAAAAACCGTTTTAAAAAAAAGGAATTTAGGCTTTTCTGAAAAGGAACTCAAAGCATTTTTTAAACCCGAAAACGCCATTGGGCAAAGCCTTGAAATCATTGATGAAATTTTAGCAAAAAAATGAATACACATTTTAAAATAGAAGGAACTCCTAACAGTCCCGTTTTAGTTTTTTCCAATTCACTTGGAACTGATATGCGAATGTGGGATAAGGTCGTTCCGTTGTTGTTACCTTATTTTAGAATCGTTCGATACGATACGCGTGGATTAGGACGAAGTGAAGTGACCCCTGAACCTTATTCAATTGCGCAACTTGGACAAGATGTGATTCATTTATTAGACCAATTAGGTTTAGAAAAAGTACATTTCTGTGGACTTTCTATGGGTGGGCAGATTGGGCAATGGTTAGGTATTAATCATCCCCAGCGTTTTAATAAACTGATTTTATGCAACACCGCAGCGCACATCGGAACAGACAAAGGCTGGAATGACCGCATTGGTTTGATAAAAAAAGAAGGGCTACACTCCATTTGGGGCGGCACCCAAAAAGTATGGTTTCGGGAGGTTTTTATAAAAAATAATCCTGCTCCAATTGCCGATTTAGAAATGATGTTTTTAAAAAATGAAGTCATGGGTTATGCCAATTGTTGTGCGGCAGTTCGAGATGCGGATTTTAGAAAAAATTTAGGAAAAATTGAAACGGAGACATTAGTTATTACTGGCAACGAAGATCCTGCAACGACCGTTGCGGATGCGGAATTTATGGTTAAAAACATTCCGAATGCGACGCTTTCTGTTTTACCTGCCCGCCATATTCCGAGTATAGAGCAACCCGAATTATTTGCCAATACTTTAATCAATTTTTTGGTGGGGCAAACCACTTTTGCAAGAGGTATGCACGTCCGTCGAACCGTCTTGGGCGATGCACATGTTAATCGAGCCAATCAACATAAAAACCCATTCACCACTGATTTTCAAGACTTTATCAGTCATTACGCTTGGGGTGAAATTTGGACAAGGCCAGGCTTGAACAAGCATAACCGTAGCCTTATCACTTTAGCCATGATGATTGCCCTTAATCGAAGAGAAGAATTTAAAATGCACGTTAAAGCAGCTTGGCATAATGGCGTAAGTACAGACGAAATCAAAGAAGTGATTTTACAGTCGGGGATTTATTGCGGATTACCTGCGGCAAATGATGCTTTTCATGCGGCATCCGAAGTTTTGAAAGATTTAAAAATTGATTTATCATGAAAAAAATAGAAACGCAAGTCGGAATCATCGGAGCAGGGCCAGCGGGTTTATTTCTTTCTAAAATTTTACATTCTAATGGGATTGATAATGTGATTTTGGAAAATAGAAGTCGGGATTATGTTGAAAATAGATTGAGAGCAGGTTTGTTGGAACACAATACGACTGAATTATTAGAAGAGTTAGGTGTTGCGCAAAACTTAAAAGAAAAAGGCATTCCCCATCATGGTGTATTATTAAGTTTTAATGGTGAGCGGGTACATATTCCATTTGAAGAACTGACGGGCGGTAGAAGAATCACCATTTACGGACAGCGGTTTGTGGTTAGGGATTTAATTGCCAATTTAAAAGACGAAAACCAAAAGGAAATTCTTTTTGAAGCAGAAGCGACAGCAATAGTGGGCATTGAAACGGAAAATCCGATTATTCATTTTAAACAAAACAGCGAAGTAGGCGAAATCCACTGCGATTATGTAGCAGCTTGCGATGGTTATCATGGCATAGGGCGCAAGACGCTACCGAGTCATACTTTTAATACGCATCGCATCGAGTATCCTTTTAGCTGGTTAGGTATTTTGGCAGAAACGCCTCCTTCTTCTGATGAATTGATTTATGCTTTTCACGAAAATGGATTTGCGCTATTGAGTTATCGTTCTCCAACGGTAAGTCGATTGTACGTTCAAGTAGATAATGACGATCATGTAGATAATTGGTCGGACGAAAGATTATGGGATGAACTAGAAACAAGATTAGGAACGAGTGGCTGGAAATTAAATCGAGGTCCCATTATCCAAAAAGGAATCACTCCGATGCGGTCTTATATGATTGATCATATGCAATATGGACGACTTTTTATGGCGGGCGATGCTGCACATATTGTTCCGCCGACAGGTGGAAAAGGCTTGAATCTAGCGGTGGCAGATGTCCGGTTATTAGGAAATGCATTTATCAATAAGTATAAAAATAACGACAATGACCTCCTTAAGAATTATTCTAACATCGCTCTGCAAAGGGTCTGGCGAACACAACATTTTTCAAATTTCATGACCCAACAATTTCACAAGCGCTTCGAAAATGATTCTTTTGACTACCACATGCAAAAGGCGCAATTTGATTATATCATCAAGTCGGAAGCCATGAAAACCAATATTGCAGAAAATTATGTTGGCTTACCATTTGGGACTTACATCAATTAAAAAATACTAATGAAAGAAGCATATATAGTAGATGGAATTCGGACACCTTTTGGAAAGTTCTGTGGAACGCTTTCACCAATTCGGACGGATGATTTAGCGGCAATTCCAATCAAAAAATTGGTAGAAAAATACTCCAATATTTCTCCAGCAGCATACGATGATGTCATTTTAGGATGTGCGAATCAAGCAGGCGAAGATAATCGGAATGTAGCCAGAATGGCTTTACTTCTTGCGGGTTTACCTTGGTCTGTGCCTGGTGAAACGCTCAACCGACTTTGCTCTTCTGGAATGTCAGCAGTCGTTCATGCCAATCGAGCCATTAAAGCAGGCGATGGAGATTTGTTTATTGCTGGAGGTGTCGAACACATGACTCGCGGCCCTTGGGTGATTTCAAAAGTTTCAAAACCATTTGGGCGAGATGCACAAATGCATGACAGTAGTTTTGGTTGGCGTTTTGTCAATAAAAAATTGCATGCTATGTACGGTACGGAAGGTATGGGCGTAACCGCCGAAAATTTGGCAGAGATGTACAAAATAAGTCGGGAGGCGCAAGACCAATTTGCATATTGGTCACAAATGAAAGCTGCCAAAGCTCAAGCTAATGGGCGTTTGGCAAAAGAAATTGTACCGGTAGAAATTCCACAACGCAAAGCTGACCCCATCATTTTTGATACAGACGAATTTATCCGCCCTAATACTTCTTTAGAGGTTTTAGGAAAACTAAGAACAGCTTTTAAAAAAGATGGTGGAACAGTTACCGCTGGAAATGCTTCTGGTCTCAATGACGGTGCAGCGGCACTTTTGGTAGCTTCCGAAGCTGCCGTAAAGAAATATAATTTAAAGCCTTTAGCAAGAATTGTGAGTTCGGGAGTCGTTGGAGTTGAGCCTCGAATCATGGGGATTGGTCCAGTAGGTGCTTCCAAAAAAGCGTTGAAAAAAGCAGGGCTGACACTTGAACAAATGGATATATTAGAACTCAATGAAGCCTTCTCTGCTCAAGTTTTAGCTTGCACTAGAGCACTTGGAATTGCCGATGATGATCCTCGAATTAATCCTAATGGCGGTGCTATTGCTATTGGGCATCCCTTGGGTGTTTCAGGGGCGAGAATTTTACATACGGCAGCTTTGGAATTGAAAGAACAAAATAAAAAATATGCTTTGGTAGCCATGTGTGTAGGTGTGGGACAAGGTTATGCTACTATTTTAGAAAAGGTATAGTTAGGTGAATCAAATAAGTAACGACTAAAGAATAACTTCCTCATTTCGATGATGATCTTTTGCGCCAATACTTCGTTAAAAAGCCTCACCGATGCTAAGGCATCGATTACGTTTTCTCGCTGCGCTTCGAGAGAGAAGTTTTTGCCTCGTCTTGACACAAAATCTTTATCTCCAAATGGAGGACTTATTTTTTACTCGTTACTAAGTTAAGTAGGTTGACAGATTTAAGACGTTAGACATTAGACGTTAGAAAATTGATAGCCAACGAGTTATCTAACGTCTAACGTCTAAATTCTAACGTCTATCTACTTACTTCCTTATTAGAAATTAAATAATTGTGAAAGGCTGACCTATTCCAATGGTTCATAACCCATTTATTAGTTTAGAATAAGTGGCGGATAAAAATTAGATTATCAATTATTTTGATTTTGGGAAATCTCAAAAAATAACTTATATCTAATTCTGCCCAACAACTTAAAGTCTATTAAATAAAATAATCTGACAATGAAACAAGTACTTCAAATCAGCGCAGCAGAGGCAGCAGGATTGGTGAAAAATGGTGATATATTATTAGGCGGAGGATTTGGCATGACTGGCAATCCTGTTCATTTGTTGCATGCCCTTGCAGAAACGAATACTAGAGATTTGACTTTTATTGGAAATAATGTAGGGGAAGCTAATTTAGGTGGAGGACGTTTGCTCAACAATGGGCAATTAAAAAAAATGATTGGTTCATTTTTTACTTCCAATAAAGAGGCAGTCGCTGCTGCCCAAACCGGAAAAGTTGAATATCAGCTACTTCCTCAAGGCACTCTAGCCGAAGCCATTCGAGCAGGCGGTGCAGGTATTGGTGGTTTTTATACCCCCACTTCGGCAGGAACATTAATTGCCGAGGGCAAAGAAACCAAAGAAATCGACGGGAAAACCCATGTTTTTGAAAAAGGAATAAAAGCCAATGTTGCTTTTATTCGAGCATGGAAAGCCGATACTGCGGGCAATTTGACGTATCGCATGACGGAACAGAATTTTAATACCGCAATGGCGATGGCTGCGGATTTAGTGATTGTGGAAGCCGAGCACATCGTTCCAGTAGGAGAACTCGACCCCAATATCATTCATACCCAAGGCTGTTTTGTTGATTATTTGGTGCAAGCCCATACTACTCTGGAAGATTTAGGCTCTTCGGCATCTATCAAATCTAGTATCAAAAAAGTAGATGCTGCGCGTATGAATATGGCAAAGCGAGCGTTGCGGGAATTGAGTACAGGAGATGTAGTAAACCTAGGCATTGGTATACCGACCTTAGTGGCAGATTTAATCAAACCCGAAGATGGTATCATTCTACACACTGAAAACGGAATGCTCGGAGTAGGGCCAGCTCCTACGGATGGTGGTGGGGCATTGGATTATCCCGTCAATGCGGGAAAAGTTCCCGTTACTGCTCTGAATGGAAGTAGCTATTTTGATAGTGCTCGGTCATTTGCCATGATCCGAGGCGGTCATGTAGATGTAGCTATTATGGGTGGATTGCAGGTAGATGAACATGCGAATTTAGCCAATTGGGCAGTACCGGGCAAGCCATTATTAGGTGTTGGTGGTGCAATGGATTTAGCTTCGGGGGCAAAAAAGTTAATCATAACTTTGACGCATACTAATCGAAAGGGTATTTCCAAAATAGTACCTGAATGTACGCTTCCTTATACCGCAATGGGAGCAGTCGATATGATTATTACTGACTTAGCAGTTTTTACTTATATAGCGGATAAATTAGCCTTAACGGAATTGATGCCAGGGGCAACTTTGGAGGAAGTGAGAGCGAAGACAGAGGCGAAATTTGTGGAGCGCCTCTCCTGATTTTCACCATATTTAAAAATTGAACAGGCCCTCTAATGGCAAGGGGCTTATCGAGGGAATTCCCCTGACAAGCCCCTTGCTATAAATATCAGCTAAAAAGCTGTTTGGATTTTTCTTTTAAGTAACGCTGAAATAATAAGTTCGTCAATTTAGACGAATTAATTTTGTTCTCAGTTTTCTTTTAAAAGAAGGAGTATTGTTGATACTATGACTGATTTTAAAAGCAAAATGAGAGCAAAAGGAACCGTCCAAATGGCGGAGTTATTGTTTCATCGTTACTAAGTAAAAAGACGTTAGAAGTTAGATTTTAGACATTACATAACTCGGTGACTATCAATTTTCTAACGTCTTAAATTTGTCAACCTACTTAACTAAAATTAAATAACGGTATTCCTTAAAACTCCAATTCCTTCAATTTCCAATTCTACTACATCACCTGGTTCGATGGGGCGGTGTACGCTGAATGCGTTTTCAATCAAACTTCCCCAACCTACTGTACCGGAACCTAAAATATCACCTGGCAGAAGGGATACATTGTTGCGGGAGGCTCGTTCTATCATTTGCGGAAATGTCCAATAGGCAGTTTTGTAATTGCCCTCGCAAATAATTTCGCCATTAATCTTCGCAGTCATTTTCACATCAAAACGGTTTCCAGTGGTAGTAGGCATTTTGAGGTGTTTGGGATGCAACTTTTTCGAAATAGTACAACGATATTTTTCAAATTCATCTTTGGTCACAATGCAAGGCCCAAAGGCATTGGCAAAATCTTTTCCTTTGGCAGGACCGAGCGGCATGGTCATTTCTTGTTTTTGAATACTGCGTGCAGTCCAATCATTAAAAACGGTATAGCCGAAAATATAATCATTGGCATTTTCTACTTTTATATCGTTTCCTTTTTTACCCATCACTACTGCTATTTCCAATTCCAAATCCATTTTTGTTTCAGCAGCGGGGCGTTTTATTTCATCATCCGGGCCAAAGACTGCATGGTGATTGGTAAAATAAAAAACGGGAATGTCGTAATATACTTCACTTAATTTATGTCCGAATGATTTACCAGCATTTAACATGTGCTGCTCAAACCCCAAAAAATCCCGAATGCTTGGAGGGTGGGGGATAGGCGCTAATAATTGCACGTCTTTCAGCTGATAATGTGCCGCCGTTTTCTCCAGTTTATGCTCTTTAATAATGGCGAAATATTTTTCATTTTTTTCAATGAAAGAAAGGAGGTTACTGGGCAAACGTTTGTCTGCCAATTTCATATCCACTACGCCAGTTTTACCTTTTAACCAGCCCGCTCTTACTTTCCCCTTACTATTTTTAAAAGTGATTAATTTCATTTTGCATTACTATTTAAAAAAACAAAACCTGCCCTTTCCCACTTGAACAGGTTTTATTTTAAGGGTATATTTTTTTAAACTAAAACGGCGCCATCAATCCACCAATAACTTTACCAATCAATTGACCATGATTTGCCCCTTCTGGTAATGGCTCTCCTTTAAATTCCAATCTTTCCCATTCTGCCAACGTTTCTGAACCATTTACCACCATCATACAACGTTCGTAGCGGCGTTTCATAAAGGCATCAAAAGCTCCATCTATGCTATCCGTTTTTTGTAATTCTTCCAC
>JBGCFJ010000615.1:0-2452 GCA_045106885.1 Saprospiraceae bacterium | reverse complement strand
ATAATTAGAGCGTCAGCTAAAAAACTGATAAATGGTTAGTCGAACGTGTCGGACACCTCCAAAGGTGTCCGACACGTGATTATCAATTTTCAACCTGACTATCTAATGTGTCTTAAAGTATTGGTTATGAGTGTTTTAGATTTTAGGATTTGCCACCTATTATCAAGTACTAATAATTAGAAAGCTTTGTAATTGACACATTTTGTGTGATGCAAATAACAAAAAAGTAGTAAAAAAATGTGTGATGAAACAAAGTGCCAAAAGGCCAATCATTTTGGTCTACCTCAAACAACATTGGTTTAAAGTAGCCTTAATGTCTGTTGTTTTGTATTTATTTGTACAAAAAGATTTTCAATTTAGCATTAATCTTAATTCACCTGTGGAAAGTGAACCTATAGAAATGAGTCCAGAAAATCAACAACTTCAAGTTGCCCCAAAAAAAGAAATATTTACGGAAAGAAAGAAGAAATCCACAAAAAATTTAGACAAATTTGAAATGCCGTATCCTTTTGGTGGTTCTTCCAAAACCAGTCCAATGGATAATTTAGCAAAGATAGATGATAAAGTAAAACACGATTACCTAAAACGTTTTGCAAGAGTCGTCATTAATGAAAGAAGAAAATATGGCATTCCCTCTTCTATTATTTTAGCTTGTGGTTTATTACAGAGTCAAGGCGGACAACGAGATATGGCTAAACAAGGAAATAATCATTTTAGCTTGACTTGTTCTTTAGGATGGGAAGGAGATTCAGGAGTTTATCAAAATACTTGTTATCAGCATTATGAAAATGCTTGGACTAGTTTTAGAGATCATAGTACTTATCTAACAAGTGGTAAGTTTGGACAATTGACCACTTTAGAAAGTACAGATTATCGAGGATGGGCAAAAGGCTTGGAAAATTTAGGTTATGGAAATAAAATGGATGACTTAGCCAGTCATTTAATAAGCATCATTGAAACTTATGGTTTAGATGAATTAGATAGAAGGTAAAAAGGAGCAATGGAATAGGCAATGAATAAAGTCGCAGAACTGGTAGGTTATATTTTCCTATTTCCTAAAAGAAACATAAAAGAAAATGATGTTGTTGTTGACTTTTGTCAGCTTCAGCTACTAATTAAACCTTAGTAACGAATTATGAATTTTATTGAGTAATTCGATCATTTTCATTATCAGCATTTCGAGGAGTTAGTTACCTAGGTGGCTAACTCCTTTTTTGTAGAGTGTATTAGACAAATGTAGTAGTTTATTAGATGAGTGAATAATTTATGAATTGGAAAATGGATAACTTGTAGTAGGAATAAAAATCTATTACAATCTATCTTTAATCCAAAAAAATGAAAGCATCAATAGCCAAAAAAATTGCAGAATATAAGTTTCAAGAACACCTTAGATTAGTATATGCTACCCCTATAGGACATCTTTGTATATTTAGTTGTTTTGCTTTTCCTAAAATAGCAGATATTTTAACCAGTCCATTTGCAGTAGTTAATTTAATCCTTGCTATTTTATTTTTTATGAGCATTAAATTAAACAACTGGCAATCTCATCAGTTAAATTTATGTTTCCTCTTTGTTTATCTATTACTACTTCTTGGTGAGTGGCTATTTTTGGGCATGCCTGGCTATACCATTGGTTTTCACCAAGGAACGGTAGTTAACAAAGGAGTATTATTAGAATTTTTTGGTGGGTTACTACCGTTTATTTATGTGGGAATGCGAATTTTTTTAATTATTCCACTAATTATGATAACGGTAAGTAGTCATCGCTTAAATCATATTTTTAAAATAAATGACTGAACTAACTGCGGAATATTTCATGCGCCAAGCGATAATAGAAGGACGAAAGGCTTTACCAAATTGCCGACCTAATCCACCTGTAGGTTGTGTAATTGTAAAAGACGGCAAAATTATCGCAAGAGGGCATACCAATGAGCCTGGTAGCGATCATGCAGAGGCAATGGCTTTGAAACAAGTGCCTAATGATATTGAAGGGCTAGAATTATACGTTACTTTAGAACCATGCTCTTTTTACGGAAGGACGCCTTCTTGCGCTAGGAATATTGCTAGTAGGCAGGTGAAATCTGTGCATGTAGGGATGATTGACCCACATCCAAAAAATAGAGGAGCAGGAATAGCCATTTTAAAGAACGTAAATATTGAAGTAATTGTGGGTGTTTTAGAAGCAGAAATTGCCGCTGATTTAAGTCCTTATTTGACAGTTGCTTGATTTTATCCGCCATAAACCAAGCTGTTTTTGTGAGCATTGAGAATAGAAAATTTCACCTTACTCAAAATAAAATTCCCGACCATCTTGCGGCATTAGCTACTATTGACAAAGTCTATTCATTCCAACTTACCAGAATAAATATTACTTTGCTTCCTAATTGAAAGAGAGAAGAAGAATTATTTTAATTTAAACGCATTTATTAAGAAAAGGGCTTAGCGCATGGGG
>JBGCFJ010000614.1:0-8426 GCA_045106885.1 Saprospiraceae bacterium | reverse complement strand
ATTAGTAAAAAACTGACATAATTACAGGAGTTGAAAATTACGTCAATTTGATATTTAATGACTGATAATCAATTGATTAAATTTTTTATAGCTACTACAAATTTAAGAATATTCTTCTTTTTATAAAAAGTAATTTACAACATTAGGCGGGTAGCCACCTCTATGGTACTGGCTTCGCTTTTAAACTTTGCATAAGCGCCTATTCACAGACAAAAATTTATAACTAATGAACGCTTACGAGGAAAAACAAGTCTTTCAATTTCGTTGGATATTCTTTCCAATTGCACTCTTTTCACTACTTCCTGTTTTATTGGTAGCAGATGGAAAAGAAGGAAAGATTGCTTTATTAATTACAGGAGTAGTATTACTTTTGACGGGCTGGTTATTATTATCCATGAAACAGGTAATTCGCATCGATGCCAATGGGATTAGTTACAAACAAGGCCCTTTTCATCGAAAATTTCACCAAATTTCTTGGGGGGATATTCAAAATTGGGAAGTAACTAAAATAAGCCCTTTTAGTGATTTTGGGGGTTGGGGTATTCGGTTGACAGGTAAAAAGAAAGGGTATATTATCGACGGGGAGTATGGATTGGAACTAGCAATAAATGCTAAAAAAATAATCGTTTTTAGTATAATAGATAAAATCGGAATAGAAAAAGCCATCAATCAATACAAAAGTTAACTATTTAGTGACAATTAACGTTTTTTTAATTAAATAAATTAAACTTTATGCTAATAATTCTCGTTTCCAATACTGGAATTATTTCCTTCTTATTATAAAAATTAAGACCAATGCAAATTCAACTATTATCTTGTGACGCAGCACGCCCCGACAGACGAGCTATTACTAAAACCATAGAAACATACGGGGAGGGTATGGATACTTCTTTAGCTAGAGAATTAACCGATATTTTATTAGACGGGTCTAGTGTAGAAATAGAAGTAGGTAGCAAAACAATGAGTTCTGCTTTTAGAGCTTTACGTAAGTATGGAATTGATTATGAAATAATGGATTAGTTAAATATAAACTATACTACATCAGGGAACAGTAGACAGTCAGCAGTGGCAGTAAGGGCTACCCGTTTAACATTGGACATAACAAATCTATAATTTATTAAAGTGACGTAGTGCTATATCAGCTTAAATATCTGATTTTCAATACTTTTACGGTTTTTTATGATGTAATGATGTAGTTATCACTAATGTAATATTTTCAAAGTGTCCAACTTTACGTGGGTAGCCGCAGTAAGCAGTAAAGCCTTGATTTTCAATGCTAAAATTTTGCCCATATACAGTTATTTGAACAGGTTCCATTATATATTTTAATTTTTTGGTAGGATTTTTAGAACTCTTTTCATTGCTAGTTCGAGTAAAAATCATTTGCTTGCCAATTGGATTAAAAGTAACTACGCCATCATAGTATCCTCCATTAACTGCGCCTTTTAAAGTAGTTGGTTTTTCGAAACCATCTTGGGATTTTTTAGCATAAAATAAATCTGAGAAATTACTATTTGTCCAAGGGTCTATATTAGTATTAAAGGCATTTTCATCGCTTCGCATAGAGGTAAAAACAAGTCCATTTTGATAAGGTACAGGGCTGAAATCATGGTATTCAGAATTCAAATTTACCATGTTTTCTAATTGAATAGCCGTATGATTGGTAAACTGCTTTAACTCTGTACAATCTTCAATAAAAGACCTAGAATCTTGTTGACTTTTTGCTGCATAGTCTTTATACCAACGAATGGCATCTTCACATTTTCCATTAGCCTGCAACATTTGGGCATAATGAAGTATTGTTTCTGAATCTTGAGCATCATTTATTATTTGCGCATACCAATATTCTGCCGCCTCATATTCACTATTAAGCCGATAACTATTCGCTAATTTCCATTTAATTTCATACGTTTGCTTGCCCGCCTCCATATCTTCAAAAAAATCAATGGTTAAAATTTCATTTAAATAAAATGGGGCTTACAGCAATATAGTGGTTCAAGTCATAATCCCCTAAAGTATTGAAAATCAAGGTTTTACTACTGACTGTCACTCCTGACTGTCTACTGTCTCAAATCCTACTCCGATTTTTTCAGAGGATTTATGTCTTTAATCACAATACGAGATTGTTCAAATAACTGTGTTTAGGCAAAATTTCAGTATTGAAAATCAAGGCTTTACTGCCTACTGCCACTCCTGACTGTCTACAATACTACTTTTGCTTTGGCAAAACCTCTGTTTGTTCTCCAAAATACTGCACAAATTTCTGCATATCTGTTGCTAATTGCTGATTTTGAGTCGCCTTAAAATAAGTGTCCGCCATTCCTCTCAACGTTTGAAAGAAGAACCTATCCATCTCATTTACTTGCATATCTTTTGTCCACAAGTCCATTTTTAAAGTATCTCTAGATTCTTTATCAAAAATGGCTAACAAGAACGCCTTTGCTTCTGATGGTTTTCCACCACTAGCACCTCCGTCTGCTTGCCAATCAATTTTCACAGGCAATTTATCTTTGTTTAAACCAATTTTTAACTTTATTTCTGATGTCTTGTCTACTGACATTTTGTTATTTTTTATACAAATATGAAATGAGTAAATGAATAGATGATTAAATGAATAAATAAATAAATAAATAAGGAGGTTATATTCAAAAATTCATCTTTCATTAATAAAAAGAAAGCAGGAGACATTTACAAATATCTCCTGCTTTTTATTTTTATCGGCATTAAATTAACTTTTTTACACAAACTTCAATTCACCGTAAATGTGTCTTTTCGTAAACTTCCGATAACAATCGGAGCAAACTGTATACTGTTAACCAAACACCGTCTTATTAAGCAAAATAGTCTTTCATTCTATCGAAGAAGCTCTTTTCTCCTTTACTAGGCTGTGGCATAAAATTAGACATACCTCGCATTTTTTCTAGTAATTTTCGTTCTTCGTCTGTTAATTTCTTAGGCGTCCAAATATTTACGTGAATTAATTGGTCACCCGTTCCATAGCTTTGTACCGATGGTAAACCTTTCCCTTTTAAACGGAACATTTTGCCTGCTTGTGTGCCTGGTGGAATTTTAATTTTCACCTTACCCGTCAAAGTTGGTACTTCTACAGACATTCCCAAAGCAGCATCTGCAAAATTGAGGTATAATTCATAAATCACATTCATGCTCTCTCTTGCCAAATACTCGTGACTCTTTTCCTCGATATTGATTAATAAATCTCCTGGAGGACCACCTTTCATTCCTTTATTCCCCTTGCCTCTCATGGACAACTGCATGCCTTCTTCTACTCCTGCTGGAATTTCTATTTCAATCATCTCTTCTCCATAAACCCGTCCATCACCTTGACATTTGGCGCATTTAGCCGTTACCTCTTGTCCCCCACCATTACAAGTTGGACAAGTTGTGGTCGTCTGCATTTGTCCTAGAAAAGTACTTCTTACTTGACGTACATAACCAGACCCTTTACAAGTCCCACAAGTTCGAACAGAACTACTATCTTTCGCCCCACTTCCACTACAAGTCGTACAATTCGTTTGTTTTTTAACCTTAATCTTTTTGGTAACACCATTCGCAATTTCCTCTAAGGACAAAGCAACTTTAATCCGAAGATTTGTTCCTTTCTGTCCTCTTGGACGAGCACCGCCGCCACCACGGCCACCTCTACCACCAAAGAACGACTCAAAAGGGCTATCGTTAAATATGTCACCAAACTGAGAGAAAATATCATCCATGGACATCCCTCCACGACCACCACCAAAACCACCTTGCTCCATGCCCGCATGTCCAAAACGGTCATAACGTGCCTTTTTATTCGGGTCGCTCAATACTTCATAAGCCTCCGCTGCCTCTTTAAATTTCTCTTCTGCTGCCTTATTATCTGGATTTTTATCAGGGTGATATTTCACCGCTAATTTACGATACGCTTTTTTGACCTCTTTAGCATCTGCACTTTTTCCAACGCCCAATACTTCGTAATAATCTCTTTTTGCCATTTTTTATTATTTGGAGGCTAAAAGGCTGATGGGCTAAAAGGCTAAAAGGCTAAACAGATGAATCATCTTTTACCATTTAGCCTTTCTGCCACTCAGCCACTCTGCCTACTATTTCCCTACCACGACTTTTGCGTGACGAATGATTTTATCTTTTAATTTATATCCTTTTTCCACTGTGTCAATTACTTTACCTTTCATTTCTTCGGTAGGCGCAGGAATTTCTGTAATTGCTTCGTGCAATTCTGCATCAAAGGCTTCTCCATTAGATTCCATTGGTTCTAAACCTTTATTCTTTAGAATATTATACATCTTAAGATACAGTAACTCCATACCTTCTGTTAATTTTTCTTCTGAATCAGGAGAATCAGAAGCTTTTTTAGCTCTGTCAAAATCGTCCAAAACTGGCAATAAAACTGACATAGTGTCTTGTGCTGCCGTTTTCATCATATCTAATTTCTCTCGCACACTCCGCTTTCTAAAGTTTTCAAACTCCGCATACACTCTTAGATACTTATCCTTCAGTTCTCCAACTTGCTGCTTTAACTCAATAATCTCCTCTTCTGCGGTTAATTCTGCCTTTTCTGCTTCTTTTGTATCCGCTTGTGCTTCCTGCTTTGGCTCAGCAGTAGCCGTATTCGCACCATTTTCTTCCACAATTTCTTCTTCTTGTTTCTTTTTTTTAGCCATTATATCTATTATTTTTTTTATCACTTGCAGTGGTTATATAAAATGAGTCGCAAAAGTACGTTTCTTTCCGTAATTGTTGTTCAATTACTTTGCCATTGCGAAAATTAAGACATTTTGGCAGAAAGTACTGAAATTGTCTGCCATATCATTTTTTATGACTTATCAAATAACGGCTACCCGTCTAAAGTTCGACACTCAAGTTTAGGATAGACAGCGAAAAATCTATATTTTCCGACACTTGGAGCAGCAAATATAGATTCGCTGTTGTCGAAAATGTCCAATCTTAGACGGGTAGCCCAAATAACTAAACAGTTTCAATACATTAAAATAAAAAAGTATCCCCCTCTTTCCCCCTCGATATTTCAATCTGGGTGAATCTCAAAATGTCGCATTAAACTTAAATGAACATTAAAAGTAGCTTAGACGGCTGGTCTGAGTAGGTATGCTAAGGCTACTCAGACCAGCCGTCTAAGCTACGAACGACAATTTAAGATGCGCCCTTCAATCTTTCAAGCATTAAATGATTTTGTAATACCAAACAAAACATCAAAATAGTAAGCCCAATACTGGATTATAAATATAATTTTCCCTAAATTAAGTTACCATCAACCGTTAAACTATAGTACTCCCCCACTTCTTCTATCACCAACATTCTTGGAACTAAGTCAACATCAGTTAGCCATCAACACTAACCCTTAGACACTTTTGTCTACGCTATAAAAATGGACGCCTCCCATTATATTTTTTCTACAAATTTAATTGACTTAAAATGAATCACTATGAGAAAAGAATTATTAATAATCGTATTATGTTGCAGCTTTAGTCTTATTGGTTTCGCTCAAAAAAACAAGGACTTTATTCTTACCTTACATAAAGACACCGTATTTGGGCAAATCAAAATTAATCCAGATGAGGAGCATATTACCTTTACGCATCAGCGAAAACGAATTTATTTCCATCCTAAAACATTAAAAGCATTTGGTATTTATAAAAAAGATACAAAGGCCTATCATGTTTATAAATCTATCACGAATGCAAGAGGACAAAGTATGTTTGTGGAAGTACTAAATGAAGGGAAGGTTAATTTATATAAATATCAGAAAAACAAGACAATAGCAGCGGTTAAATATCATAAAGAATTCTACTACCTTGGTCATTCGGATAAAAAACTAGTGACGTTGACACCTGATTATTATGAAAAAACAATGGAAGTGTTAGTAAAAGACCATCCAGATTTATTAACAAAAATAGCGCATATTTCTTATCGAGAAGTACCACAAATTATTGCTTCTTATAATCGATTGTAATGGATTTAGACATAAGATAGGTAGTCATCTGGTATTGTTGTTCTACCAACGGATAAATGAAGACAACGGATTTTAGATAGTCAGATTGAAAATTGATAATCACGTGTCGGACACCTCCAAAGGTGTCCGACACGTTCGACTAACCATTTATCAGTTTTTTAGCTGACGCTCTATTGACGAACTAGATTATGTTTTAAATAAAGGTGTACGCACTTTATTGTAATGTACAAGTAACCCAACACTCCTAAACCGTAAACTTTTTAATGCTCCTATAATTTTCAACGTTACTTATCAAGACTGGAAAACAGTCGTGGATATTAATTTAACAGGTGTGTTTTTATGTACACAAGCTGCTTTTAAAATAATGAAAAATCAAGTCCCTATGGGAGGACGAATTATCAATAATGGCTCTATTTCCGCCCATGTTCCTAGACCTAATTCCGCACCTTATACCGCTACCAAACATGCTTTGACAGGACTGACAAAGTCTACTTCTTTAGATGGTCGAAAATATAATATCGCCTGTGGTCAAATTGATATTGGTAATGTAACAACCAATATAGCTAAAGCAATAGCATCAGGCGTCCCCCAAGCTAATGGCAACATTGCCTCAGAACCAATGATGGATATGAAACCAGTAACAGATGCTGTACTATACATGGCAAATCTGCCTTTATCCGCAAATGTTCTATTTATGACGGTTATGGCATCTGCTATGCCTTATGTGGGAAGAGGGTAAGTATAGGAGTTGTGTAGAAAGCCCTATGTTAAATTAAATGATAATTTGTAATTAAAATCTTTAGTGAATGATTGTTTGTTCGCTAAAACTGTTAAGTTGTTGTCGTAACACTTTGTAAAACAACAATTTAACAATCCTCAACTATTAACCGCAATATCTCAATGATAATGGTTTTGGAGTCCCTATTATCCAGTAATTTCCCTGTCTTGGGACGTTAAGTTAGGTCTTTGAAATAGTCAGAAAGTTGTAACTTTTAATCAATCAAAACTGTAACTTTCCAAGAGTGCTGGTTAGGATTTTTAATCCGAAACCTCTATTCTCTCGCTCCAAAACATTAGGGCTTTACCCTGATGCAGTATCAAGCCTGCTTCTCGCCCTAATTAGAGTCTGTCCGTAAAGTCGATTTTGTTCCGCTCGTAACCACCAAATTTATTTGGTAGGTTCATAAATTACGGACAGTCAATATTTTGAATCAGCCAAATAAATTTGGCAATTACGTTAGACACGCAAAGCACAAGTTTACGGACAGACTCTAATTAAGGCAACAATAGATTATTCACCAAATGAACCACCCCATTCGTACTCTGTCCATTCACATCAATATAAGCAGCTGGTTCATTACTACCAGCAATACCTAATTTATTATTCCCTGCAATGGCAACTATTTTCAATTGGGTATTATTCAATGTTTCTACTGTTCCTCCGATATTGTCCAAATCTTCTGTCCTCAAATTGTCTGTAACAGACAGATGATTCAGTAAAATCTTTTCCAAATCAGCCGTAGCAATAGCAGCTATAGAAGGAAGGCTTTGTTCCAAAAGATAATTCATAAAAGCAGTATCGGTAGGAGCAAAAATAGTAAAAGGGCCTTCGCCATTTAATACTTCCATAAAATTAGTGGAAAAATTTTCTCTTTCTAATAATTCCGTTAAAGTAGTTAATCTTGGGTCTGCTTTGATTAATTCAAAAGCAGTAGGCGGAAGCATTACTTCATCTACTATTTGGATAATACCGTTGGTCGTTCGAACATCCTGCAAAGCAATATTTCGTTCACCATTAATCCGAATACCACCTTCAGCCTTAACTAATAAACTAGCAAAAGCATCAAAAGTAGTCGATTTAGACGTATTGACAAAACCTACAAAAGTATCTCTAAGAATGATATTTTTATCGCTTACAAAATGATAATCTAATATCTCTTTAAGCGTTGCTTGCGGGATAGCTGCTAAACTATTCCAATCTGGATTATCTGCTACTAAATAATCAAACGCCTCATTGGTTGGTGCAAAAAGTGTATAAGGACCATTCCCACTTAATTGTCCGTCCAATCCAAATTCAGTCAATAAAGAAGATAAAGTACTTAAGTCATTTTTAATCCCTGGTGTTTCTCGGATAAACTCTAACGTGCTAGGCCTGTCTATAGCTGGACTAGCATCTGCAAAAATGGTTCTTTCACAGTTCGTAAAAAAAAGTACTATCAGAAGGAAGGTCAAGCTATAGCAAAAACGAGTAATAAGTTTCATATTCTATATCAGTTTTGAAAATAGACTAAAGTTGTTTTATATTTTGTTAGGTTAAGATTTAAACTTTTTAAGGAGGATATTTTGTTCCACTCCTAACCTAATGAACTATAAAATTACGCCGAATGAAAGGCTAAGTTGCAAGGATTAAACGACAAAAGGAAAGATGTAGTCTCTATGG
>JBGCFJ010000613.1:0-5498 GCA_045106885.1 Saprospiraceae bacterium | reverse complement strand
ACAATTCCTTCGGCAATTTCAAAGGCAATACCGCCTTCTTATTCAATAATCTAGGTTGCTCTTTCCCCTTCTTTCGTTCTACTAAAACTCGATGTGGTGCTTGCTTTTCTACCACCATAAACTTTAAGGTATTATCCACGTCTTTGACTTCAAACAATAAATAATCCCAATCTCCAGGGGTGTTTACTTTAACCACATTTTGGGTAACAGGTAAGGCTGCTTCGTTAAAAGGAATCCATGTTGTTTTTCTTTGGAATGCAAATAAGATTTGCCCTTCTTGGCCGTCCTCTTTTAAGGTTTTTGCACCAATCATGCGATTTTCACCGATGTAGTATTTATCTATAGTTGTTGAAGGTACAAAAGCAGTTACTAGTTCATGCTTATGCCCATTCCCTTCCAAATGTAGCGGTTGGTTGCTTTGTTCTTGGATTAACACCGCCTTTGGGGTATCGTGATAAGGCAAAAATGTGCCTTTGAAAAAAGCTTCGCCCATTAATTTAATCGGATGTTTAAAATCTAATTCAATCAATGGATTACCTTGATATAAAGAAGGAGAAATACCTGCAGGGTCAGCCGACAAATTTTGTGGTAAAGTAAAGATACTTAACTGATTCGCATTTAAATCAATGACTCTTTTTTCGGTACCGCCAAGTGTATTTAAGGCAGCATTTTGGAGCATTTTTCGACCTACATTCCGAGGATATTCGTAGACTTCTGTGATGGCTTGTCCATTGGCATAGGCTCTTTCTAAATGGTCAAACCCTTTGCGGACATCTAAGACTATTTTTTCACCTTTGGTCGATAGGGCATTTAGTAATTTATGGTTGTCTTTTTGGGTTAAAATCGTGGCAATTTCTATCTCTGCTACATCCAATTGAAGGATGGCTTTCTGCTTTTTATGAAAATATTTTTGCTCCCCTTTGATGTCTGCTACCCCTAAATACTCCCTAAAATATTGAGGTTCAGAAACGGCATTGGGTTGAATTGTCCCCTTGTTTAATTTAAAAATTTCTTTATCTGTTTCATTAAATACAAATCGGTCGGTGGCAGTTGCCATACTTCGCAAAATCACCCCATCCACATTTAATGTTTCTAAGTCAATAAAAACAATGGTTTCCTCACTTACTTCTTTTAAAGCAAAAGCTGATTGCGTGCGTAAATCCATGTAACGGCTGCCATTTTTCCCAGTACATTTGACCAACTCCTGCTGTCCCATTTTGACATAGGAATTAAAGTTGATTTTCACCTTTTCTCCATCACAATGCAAGCAGGTTTTAGTCGCCCCCAAAAGCACATACTCACTGGTCTCTGTTCTAAAAACTTCATAGCGTTGTCCATTTTTCAGCACTGTTTTTACATGTTGGGTAATTTGTTCGTCGTTGATTAAAAAAGGCTGCAAAGTGCGTTCATTTACAAAAGTAGATGTTTTAAATCCTGTTAATACCTCCTGTAAAATAGTGCCATCGCCAAAAACAATATGCTTTTTGCCCAAGCCTGTTACTTTCTCTCCAAAAACACTAATGGCATTGAGTTGATTATCAAAAACGACTTTTCCTGCTTGTATCAATCTAAAATTGGGGCTAACCAATAAATTAACCCCTTTGAAAGCTAAGGACTTTTTACTTTTCTTCCCTATTAAAGACACCAATACATTACCCAATAGAAAAACAGGGGTCGCTAATTTATTACCTTCGATATTGAACCAATTGCCTCTTTCGTTTTGGCGGTAAAAATTATGGGTATGTGGTTCTATAAAAAAGTCTGCCCAATTGGCGGCATCTTTGACGACGTGATTTTGATAGTCTCGAACGATAATGCCTTTTTCCGTTTGGAGAATAATTAGTTCATGATTCTTCGGCATAAAAACTTGTTGAACTTCCATACCAAAAACTTGGTAAGGCTTGACTTGTCCACTTTTTAGGCTGACTTTGGTAAATGCACGAATTTCGCCTTTTGTTCCCCAAATCACCACTAAGTCACCAAATGCTTGCATATAAGTGCAAACCATTGACCCAATTTTTTTGATAGGAGACGGCACAGGCTTATTGGTAGAGATTGCGGCTTCTTTCATATTTTTCTTTGATTTTTTGTTGTCGTAAGTCGATTCGTTGTTGTTTATATGTTTGCGTCATAATATAGACCAAACGATTGATAGCTTCGGCAAAATCATCGGTTTCTACAAATTGGTCTTTGCCAAAAATGCGGTCCATAAAAGAAGCAAATTTTTCGTCTTCTGGCCTTAGGTAAATCCCTTTGATGGCAACATTACCATCCTTTCGTTTTTCATTAATAACTAAGTTTAATGCTTCTGGTATATGGACACCTAAAGAGGGTTCACCATCCGTAATGACAAAGATAGATTTTAAGAAAAATCGTTTTGGGTATCTTTCTTTTAATTTTTTGGCAAATACTTTAATTCGGTCATGGCATCCAATAATACCTTCACTCATATTCGTTCCGCCAATGCCGCCGTATCGAACACCTTCGTAATCTATTCGAGCAATTTGTTTGAGTATCCGAAATAGTAAGGATTTATTGGTATAATTATTTGAAAAATTGACTGTTTCGATAAAATTTGTGCCGAAGAAATGGAAGGCATCATAAGATTTTCGGTCTTCTAAACCCAATACCATCAAATACAAAATCTTAAATAAGTTCCGCATTCTTTTGTGCCGCATCGAACCCGAAAAATCTAGTGCAAAGGCATTTACTTGTTCGGCATCTGCTTTACCCGACCGTACTCTTAAAGCTTTCATCACTTCCCCTCTCAACCATTTATGTTGGTCTTGGGTCGTTTCGGGGTCAAATTCAATGCCATCGTGACTATGTCGATAAGGGTCAAATTCGGTAGAGGTTTTACTAGGCAATGCCATCAAAAATGCCTGTTGGACAAATGGAATATAGGGACCAATTTCTTTTTCTATTAGTAATAATTCATCCAACCATAATTCCAGTTTTTTATCGGGTTGCTTATTATCTTCTAACATCCCAAATTCCTGCATTCTGCGCAAACGATATTCCCCTTTATGTCGAATGGATAGTAATTGTGCTTTGGCTGCCTTATCCCATTGTTGTTGTAGATGAGGAAAGCTAAATGGCTGTACTTGGTCCACAAATTCTTGTGTTTTGACTAGTGTTTTTTTGGAATATAAAAATTCAGTATATTTTTTAAGTTTTTTTCGTTCTTTTATTTCACTTTCTTGTTCTTTTTCAAACCAAACATCTAGTGTTTGAGCTTTTTTAGAAGTGAAGGCATTCCATTGAGGTATTAAATTATCCTCGACTTCTTTCCAATAAAAAAAAGGGCAAAAAATTTGATTAGCAAAATTTTGCAAATAAATATTCCAGCGTTTTTTAGCATTTTTTGTCAATTCTTCTTGTTGGAAAAGAGATAATGCGCTATTAGCCTCAAGTAGTAAATTTTCTCTTTCTACGGTCATAAAGTCGTACCATTTTTGCGCATCTTCCCTCATCCATTTTTTACCTACAGGCGTAAAATAAGGTGTTTCCACAACCACATGATTGACCTCACTTTCCTTAATTCTGTCTATAATTGATTTATCTCCAATTGCTTTTTCAATGTTTTTCTCTATTTCTTTTTCTCTATCAATTCTATAGCGAAAACGTACTTTATCTAAAGGAAAAGGGTTGTAATTATTTTCAAAATAAGGGGTTATTATTTCTTGTATTTTTACCCACTCTAATTCTTCTTTAAATAGTTTAAAAAAAGCGGTGCCTGTTTCCTTTCCTGTATAAATCATTTTTCGATTACCCATCGACCTTTTTGTAATAGCAGGATAGCCATTTTCAATAATAAATGTTATGGAATGAAAGTATTTTTTCCAAAAAGCACGGACTTTTGGGTGCGCTTTCTGAACTAAAGTTTCTTGTTCTAATCTCGTCATTCCATTAAAGTACTCCACTTGAAGTTCCCCTTGCATCAAAGCCCATATTTGTTCCGATGGTAATTTTTCTTTAAATTTAGCTATAGAAATTGTTTGTGCTAAAACTTTAGTTACCGTTTTAAATTCTTTTGGTTCCTGCTTTCTCAATGCTTTTACAAACTTAGCATATAGTTGAAAATATTCCCATATAGCAATCAAAGGAAGTGGAATTTCAGACATCCCTAATTCTCCTTTTTTTGCCTTCACCTTTTTCAACAACTCAGCAAAAGGAAAGATTCTAGTTAATAATTGCAAATACGCTAAATATCCTTGTAATTTATCTTTATCTAATCGAGCAATCTCTCCTTTTGGGATGAAAAAACCATTTGATTTCACAGCATTTTCTATCTTCGTCCATAATAAATTGGAAGGTTTGTAATTGGCTTGAAAAATAGTTTGTAAATCTATATTGCCAACAAAGTTTTCTTTTTCCTGCTCAAAAAAAATCAACCAATTTCTAGTCTTAGTAGGCAGTGTTGATTTATATTTATAAGATTTAATTCCCCAACGCCAATAATTATCCGCCTCCGTCTCTGGCACGAAGTCAATTACCGCATATTTTTCTAGATAATATTTGCGTTGTAACTCTTCCCAAAATCGTTGTAGATTGGGTGGTAGTGGCTTACCCAAGGTAGGTGAGTTATCGCTGTTTGTATGTTTGGTTTTTCCAGTCATACTGCTATTTACAAAGGAATGGGTAAAAAGGATAATTTTTTAGACAGAAACAAGTAGGAATTCGATGACCATTGATGCGATTTTGTAAACATAAGGTTGAAATCACTTGATTTTTTCGTATATTCCCCATCCAAATTAAACAAAACTATGAAGAAAGAAAACATACACGACAAACTTTTTAAGCATACTTTATCTATTCCTTCCGAAGCAAAAGCCTTAGTTCGACAATTTTCGACCCCATTATATCCCTTGTCTTCAAAGTCATCAGGCACATGAAAAGCTTGTATTAAATAATGGTCATTACTTAATTATAAACCGTCGTAAATAGGGCTATCACTAAAACAGCAATGAATAGCCGCCCTAAAATTGTAAAAATGGAGCTTGTCCAGTTTTCTATATTCGTCCGAATTTTATCCGCTTTGCTTTGGTTCATTTTCTCTTTTTTAGTGATATTGGTATTAATCTATCTAAATTGTTAGGAGCAAGATAAGGATAAATATAGTTTATCATTTGTGTTTTTTTGATAAAAGATAAAACCCTTCTATCTAGATGATGATTCACAAAGAAAAATCACGAAGTGATTAAACTTGAATAGCGCCGTATGGAATGCGGTGAATTTGGATTACATGTATCTCCCCAACTCTGAAGGAGTTGGGGAGATACTTTATTTATTTGCTTTATCCCCTGCATTTTCATACAGGGCTATTCATGTTCAATCCCTATCGGGATTCCTAACTTCTTCTGAAAATTACTGTAGAATTTCATCACAACTTGTCCCATTTTTTTTATCGGACTAGTTGTAAATCCTGTTAATCCTGCATAATCTTGTCATCCTGTAACCTAGTTACCTAATGCCACATCTAAAGATAATTTAGCAAT
>JBGCFJ010000612.1:0-2366 GCA_045106885.1 Saprospiraceae bacterium | reverse complement strand
GGATAGCAATACCCGTTGCGCCTCCGTCTAAAAATCCATTGGGCAGTAAAAACATTTTTAAACCAACACTTGCTAAAAAAATGGCAAATCCAATCTGTCCTACTTCTAAAACTGTGTTTTTTAGTTTATTCAATTCCATTTTCTGATTCCTGTATTTGCTATTCGTTAAAATTAATCAACCTTGATTACATTCAATCAAAATGTTTAGTCTCTATTTTTCTAGAGAAGTGACACTTCGTTAATAGAACAAATATAGGTTATTACTGTTTGAGTTTTAAATTCGAAGGGTGGAGTAAAGTCTTGAAATTTAGCCCTAAATATCAAATTTCATGCCTTGTTGTACATGGTTTTTAGGACTAGATTTTAACAGATTAATTTCATTCTCAATGAGAATCTTACTTACAGGCGTTACCAGTGATAAGAAAAGATTCGAAATATTAGGCTTGGAAGGATAAAATTGAGGTCTTAGAAATTAAAGTTGAACTTGCTATTAGTTGAACTGTTTTATAAATGGGCCAATTATTATTAACGGAACAGCACTACCTAATTTATTAAGAATCCTTAATAGTCGATATATGAATAATGAACATTTTTATACAGACCTACCTATACATACCCAAACAGTCAACAATGTTTTAACCCAACTAGATGCCTTTCAACAAATTCCACCTAATTGGTCTGTAATTGTTACAGATATAAAAGGGTCTACCCTAGCCGTGAAAGAGGGGCTATCAGAATTAGTCAACCAAATAGCAACGGGTAGCATTATTGCTGCTTTAAATATAGCTGCGAAATCTAAGCTTGATATTCCTTTTTTCTTTGGAGGCGATGGGGCAACCTTACTCGTACCTCCCATCTTATTATCGGAGATTATGGATGCCTTAATTTTACATCAAAAGAATGTTAAAAAGGAAATTAATATTGATTTAAGATTTGGTTATTTATCCATTTCAGCACTCTCCTACGCTATTGTCCAAACAAAAATAGCCAAAGTCTCTATCAATAAGATTTATGCCATTCCGATAGTTTTAGGAGATGGTTTACAGTATGCTGAAAAAATAATCAAAGCTAGAACTATTGATATCCAAGATTTAACTGCGGATACCTCGGAGTTAAACCTGGAAGGGATGGAATGCAGATGGAATAGAATCTCTCCGCCGAGAAATACAGATGAAGTAGTCTGTTTGTTAATTTTTGCAAAAAAAGAATCCGAACAAGCGACCATTTTTAAAAAAGTGTTAGACAAAGCAGATAAAATTTATGGCGCTCATAAAAAAAGAAATCCAATTTCTTTAGCAAAATTAAGGATGAATATAGGCTTGCGAAAGATTAGAACGGAATTAAGACTTCGTAAACCTAGTTTTAGGCTTACCGAATTAATAAAAAACTGGATTTTTATGATAGGTGGTAAATATTGGTACTTACCTAGTAAAGGTGGACAAAAGTATTTACAGCAGTTAGTACAATTAGCGGATATTTTTGTCTTAGACGGCAAAATAAACATGGTCATTTCTGGCAAAGGAACTCAGCGAAAGCGACTACTTCAATTTTTAGATAAAATGGAAATGGATGGTGAAATTATCTATGGTTTCCATGCGAGTAAGGACAGTGTTATTTCTTGTTATGTTCGAAATCGAGACGAAAAGCATATACATTTTATTGATGGTGGAGATGGAGGATATACAAAAGCAGCTGTATTGTTGAAGGAGAAGCTGCGAAAAGATGCTTTGATGTAGGTTGTAAATTAAAGTCAATCCTAAAGCTCAAAATTTCAATTACTTTTGATAGTCAATGAATGGATATTGCTATATTTTAAGCTACACTAAATACTCATAGTAGATTCTACAATTAGTAAGGTCTGGTAGCATCTTACTAGTTTAACGGTAAATTATTAGTGTCAACATCCAGTTCCTATAAACAAAAAAAAAGCTACCCTCCGAAGAGGGCAGCTTCCCAAAAAATCTATTACTATTTCTTAAATTGCAACTACATAATTAATTATCTAACAGCGGTTTTTACCACCTGCTTAGTTACAGGGAAAGCACCATTTTCTTCAATCTTCAATAAGTAGAATCCATCTGCTAAATCTTCCATGTTCATGTTATAAGTGCTGTTGCCAGCATTTAAAGCCATGGTTCTGACTCTTACACCTGATACATGGTATAAAGATAAAGTACCAGTGGTTTTAGCCTTATATTGAACCGTCAAGTTTTCAGCTACTGGATTCGGGAATACATTCAAGTCTTCTCCTTCGATGAAGATAGACTCGATATCGTTATCTCTAGATCTAGATTCTGCTACAGACGTATTAACTAAACCAGCCTCAGAAGTATATTCCATGATTGCACCATATTCTCCTGGTGTAC
>JBGCFJ010000611.1:0-11608 GCA_045106885.1 Saprospiraceae bacterium | reverse complement strand
TATTCATTCCCGTGGAATCCATGTTCATTCCTGTGGAATCCATGTTCATTCCTGTGGAATCCATGTTCATTCCTGTGGAATCCATGCTTAGAGCGATTTCAATACTATCCATTGCTGTACAGCCAATAGAATCTGTTACTGTAATGGTATAAATACCTGGAGATAAATCCATTATGGCCGCAGTAGTATCTCCTGTACTCCAATTATAAGTTTCTTTACCTATACCACCAACTAAGGAAGTTGTTGCAGTTCCGTCCATACCATTAGAAGTGGCGAAAGTTGCCAACGTGAATAAATCTACAAATTCACATGGTGCTTCACAAGCATCATTCATTATTTTTGTTAAAGACAAATTGTCAAAAAAGGCGTCATTATTATCTCCATTTTTCCTGCGAGCGATTAAGTTTATAATGACTGTTTTTGCACTTGCTGGTGCTAGGGTAGTGTCGCCAATTAATTGCCAATCTGTTAAACTAGTGATTAAACCAGAATCGTAGTTTGAAACTATAGAATCAGCGGCATTTCTATATTCTATCAGAACTTGGGTTTCATCACTCGGTTCTTGGTCAAAAGACCGTACATATCCTGTGAAAATATAAGTGACTAACCCTTCTGCAATCGCCGCAGAATCTGCGCTTAAATCAATTACTTGTGTTAACTGTCCTGTTTCGCTATCTGTTGGAGAAAAATAGGCTGCACCATCTTGTGGAACTGGATTAAAACCTCTGGTCGTCCAATCTCCTTGTATCATTTGCCACCCCCCAGAACTTAAATTTAACTCTGCATTTGGGTTGATGATTAAATTGGCACTATCCTGTTCCATTGTATTACACTCACAAAAACAATCTGCATCTTCACAATCTACCAATCCATCGCCATCATTATCTAAGTCATCTCCACAACCTCCAGCAGAAACATTTTCGCCCATCATCAGGAAAGCAGTCGTAGGTTCATTTGTTGGCGTTGTTTCGATTTTTGCATTATTGATAACTAAATCAATATTTTGTACCCCTATTTTCTCTGTTTGTTTGGTGTAAAATTGAGCAGGGAATCTATCAGTATTTAATTGAATAGCCATAGATAAATTGCCATCTACTAAAGCCCTAAATTCTAATTGGAATAAACCATTCGATAATTGTCTAATGGGCAATTGCTGTTGATTAATCCAAAGCATTTTTAAATGCCCGTTTTCAATATCTTTTTGCCCGAAATTAGATGCAGTTAAAGGTAAATAACTGTTTTTACCAGCACCTTTAAAGGCAACAATAGTAGGGTCGAAGTCCAAGGCTAATTGGAAGCCTAAAGCGTTATTAATATTTTCAATATCGAAAGGAATGCTAATTAAATCCCCTTTTCTGAAAGATTGATTTTCTATTTCAAGGCTCATTGATTTTGGTAAGAAACGAGCATTTTCTGCGTTTGCATTCGAAACAACATCTCCTGTTTTTATCGCTACAAAATCAATATTAGCGGTATCAATCTCTAATCGACTCAACTCAATTGATTCTGGGAAATTCTCTGTCAAAGGACTGGCAGGATTTGTAAATACATAATTTTCAGGAACAAATCGCCAAGGCTGATTATTTGGAAACGCCTCAATTTGTTGTAAAATTAATCGTTGCAACTGCACTAAATCTAAGCTACTCACGATACCAGAGTTATCTATATCCGCCGCAATAACTTTGTAAGGCGAAGTCAATGGCTGTTGCGTCAAAATATGTTGTAAGATGCGCACTACATCAAAAGTAGTCACACCCAATAATATCTCATCTGATTTGCTCGCCCCAATATTAAAAGTTGCACCTCCTGGTAAACCTGGTAAAGCGTAATTACCATCCATTATTGTAGTTGAGGTTACATCGCCATTGGTTGTAACCGTTACACCTGCTATATTTCGGGATTCTTCGGTGCTAATATTACCTGCAATGGAAACCGTTGCAGCAATACAGATTTCAGCAGAATTAATGGTAAAAGGCGCAGGAACTAGTGCTCCCATAAATGTCTTAGTAAATAGTAGCGATGCTTCTGAGTCAGTTGCTATAATTTGAGTACAAGCGTTAGATGCACCTGTAAGCAATAAATCTATCGTAAATATTGGTGTACCATTTGGTAAGCTTACTAAATTACTAGTATCCGCTACACTCCAATCAATAAAAATTAGATTATCTTGAACTGTAAAATTGTCACTATCTAAATTAGGTAGATTAAAATCTCGGACTCCTTGTATCGTACCAATCATTGGATTACTTAATTCAAAAGTTCCACTAAAACCTGCTAAGTCTTCAAAAGCCCCTGCCATAACAGGTATGCTAACTAATTGCCCTGATAAACTACTAGTATCTCGACCAAAATTCAAACTTACCCCGGGTACTGGAATTTCTTGAATACGAATAGTTTGGCAAATCGAATCTACATCGCAAGGGTTGGTCGTAATTAAGCAAACTTCGTAAGCACCTGTGTCAGGGTATTGGTGAATAGGACTTGCTTGGTCGGAAGTAATTCCGTCACCAAACTTCCATAAATAACTAGTCGGGTCATTAAGAGATTGATCCGTGAACGTAGCAACTAAGCCTAAACTTGTGGAATTAAAGGCAGCTGTCGGTGGATTTGGCGCTAATGCTTCAATGGTAAAAGTAGTATCTGCTCGACAATTATTGCCATCAATAATCCCAAATGTTTTAGTGCCTGCTGTTATCCCTATAATAAATGGATTTGGAGTAATACCTATCCCAAAGTCGTAAAGCGGATTACCAACGGCATTGGTGGCATTAATCGTAATTCTACCATTTCCTGAATTTGGACAACCAGGAGGAATTATTTCTAAATTAAAGTAAATTGGATTTGGTTGTGTTAAACTGACGGTTGCTCGTCCCTTTTTACCTTCGGTATCTGTAACCGTTACTGCGTGCATTCCAGCAGGCAAAGTAGTGAGCGTTGGCGTAGTATCTCCTGTACTCCAAAGATATTCAAATGGAGCTGTTCCAGATAACGGAGCAGCTGTAGCTCGTCCTCTATTATCACCATTACATCTTAAATTTCTCGTATCAATAATAGACATTTGTAATTCAAAGAAAGAAATATTGAGACTATCTGTAGTCGTACAACCATTTACATCTGTAGCTACTACTGTATGACTGCCTGCACTTAAATTATTGACAGTATCACCAACTGCACTATTATCCCAATTGAAAGTGTAAGGGGCTAAACCTCCCGTGGCAGTTGCTGTGGCTATCGCATCAGTATCATTTTGACTGGATGCACCACTTATCTCACTAAGTATTAAATCAATTTCTGTGACTTGACCTATCGTTGCGGTATCTATTATTTCACATCCTGCATTATCCGTAACCGTAACGGTATAGGAACCAGGATTTAGATTATTAATGGTTGGGGCGATGATGCCATTGCTCCATTGGATTGCATAAGGATTTGTTCCACCTGATGCAGATACAGTAGCACGTCCGTCCTGTGTTCCTTCGCAAGTTGCATCTTGTACGTTTGATGCAGTAACAATTAATAGTGGAGGGTCAACTAAAGTCACACTATCTGTTAGGATACATCCCAAGGAATCTGTTACGGTTAAGGCATAAGTTCCAGCTAATAAATTACCAATTGCTGTTGTATTATCACCTGTACTCCAGCTATAGCCAAAATTTCCAGCACCTCCAGTGGCTACTGCTAAAATAGCTCCCGAACCAACCGTATCCATACAAGCAACATCAGAAACGACAAAATTTATTTTAATAGTATCTCCTTGTTCTAAAGTAGCGCCAGCCGTTCCAAAACAACCAGTATTATCTGTAACGGTTACTTCATAATTGCCTATAGCTAAATTACTGATAGTTGCAGTGGTATCTCCTGTCTCCCATGAAAAACTAAGCCCTTCTTGGGAAGTTAAATCTATGGCAGAGACAGTAATTCTACCTGTGTTTTCTCCTACACAATCAATATTATTTCCTGTTAAACCAATTTGAAGACTACTATCTGCGGTTATTTCAATACTGTCTATTGTCATACAACCTAAAGTATCTGTGACCATTGCAGAATAACGTCCTTCACTTAGATTTGTTAAGGATTGACTATTTTCCCCTGTGTTCCAACTAATTGTAAATCCAGTTAAATCATTTCCTTCGTCTATGGTAATAGACCCGTCTGTTAAGCCTGAACAAGAAACATTGGTTTTAGTAAGATTAACATTTAAGGTATTTAAGGTAGTAATATTAATGATACTAGTAACGGAACAACCAAGCGAATCTGCTACAGAAATACTGTAACTGCCTACGCCAATATTACGAATGGTTTGGGTGGTATCTCCTGTATTCCAATTAAAAGTTAAGCCTGTAATATCTTCGCCTTCATTAATGGTGATTGCACCATCGTCTAATCCGTCACAAGTTACATCTGTTCTATTGATATTAAATGGAACATTTCTAGTGTTTCCTACAGTAACCATTCCTGTTTCTATACATCCCAGTGTATCGGTAACGGTATAACTATAAGCTCCTGCTGCTAAACCATTGATTGTTTGGGTACTATCTCCATTACTCCAAACATAACTTAACCCTTGGGTATCAGTTGTATCGTTAAGTGTAATAATACCGTCATTAATACCGTCACAAGTCGCATTAGTGACAGTGGCAATAGCAGAGAAGGTCATACCAATGTTAATTTCAACGGAGTCACTAGCTGTACAACCAAAACTATCTCTAAGGGTTACGCTATAATTTCCGGCTGATAAACCACTTAACATTTGTGTACGACCTCCCGTATTCCAATTGATAGCAACATTACTTAAATCACTTCCTTCATTAATGGTAATTGCTCCGTCATTGACGCCATTACAAGTCGCATTGGTTACGGTTGAGGTAATACTTAAATCTGGTGTAATGCCAATATTTATAGAGTCGTTGGCAGAACAACCAAGTGTATCTGTTATCGTCAAAGTATAAGCTCCGTTAGATAAATTATTTATCGTTTGGGCACTATCTCCAGTACTCCAATTAAAGGTATAAGTACTAATATCTGTTGTACTGCTTATAGCGATGCTTCCATTTGAAGCAACTTCACAAGTAGCATCCGTCGGATTACTTGAAAAGGATAATTGGCGAGTATTTGAGATGGTAATAGCAGTGTTGCTGATACAACCAGTAGTATCTGCGATGGCAACAGAGTAAACACCTGCCGCTAAACTGCTAATCATTTGTGTGGTATCTCCTGTATTCCACCCAAATTGAAATCCTGTGACATCCATACCCTCATTAATAATAATACTTCCGTCATTGACGCCATTACAAGTTGCATTGACTGCTGTAGGATTCAAATCAACTGCTCGTTCTGCTAAAATATTAATAGAATCTGCATTTAAACAACCTTCAGGACTAGTGACCAAGACAAAATAAGTAGCAGGACTTAAATTCATTAAAGATTTGCTAGTGTCTCCTGTACTCCACAAATAACTGTAACCACTATCCATAACCATGTCGTTGACTACTGTCGTTCCATTATTTATCCCAAAACAAGTTGCATCAGTACCAGTTAGTGCTAAACTAGCTTGAGTGCTATTATTGATAGTAACGGTTTCTATGGTTGGACAATCTAACGTATCGGTAATGGTAACTGTGTATATTCCACTCGCTAAACCGCTTAGCATATTCGTAGAATCACCTGTACTCCAACGATAAGAAAGGGAAGAAGTATCCGATATTTCAATACTTCCATTTGCTACACCAACACAAAGGGCGTCATTAGCAGTAATAGTATAAACCAATGGAGGTTTGTCAGCAATGATGATGGAGTCAATTAACATACAACCATCTAGATTTGTCACAGTGACAATATGCTTACCTGGGCTAAGATTCGTTCCCATTGCTCCTGTAGCGCCATTATCCCATCGAATCACTACTGGACCACTGTCTCCTTCTAATTGAATGACTGCTGTAGCATTCGTATCTCCCACACAAGTCGGAAAACTCATTTGGATGACCGTATCTGTTAAGCCACAAGTTGTATCAGGGAGCATTAAAGAAGTAGGTAACTCAAACTTATTGGTTGAATTAGTGATGAGGTCATTGCCAAATAGTGAAGAAGTAGTAATGCACAATACTACAAATAGACAAGCCTGAAAATATACATTAAATATTCTCATAGAAAATAAAATTAGTTTTTTCAAAACGGGTTATTGACTAAAGGACTAACAACAAAATAGTTGCAATTAGCTGCTTTAATCAAGCAAAAACATCGGATGTTTTTACATTATTTTTGTATGGAAAATAGGTTGAAAAAATCGGTAGTAATAATTAAAACTGAATTTTTCCAAAGATGGCTAAACGATATAGGTAGATATACTTTTCTATCTAATCGTTCTGTCTTTGTGGTGTGATGGTAAAATATATCTCTTTGCTAAGAGTCGAAATCTTAAAATAGTTGTTGTAAAACGGGAGTAAACAATGCCCATGTTAAATCTTTTTGTCGGTTCCTGAGAAAAAAGTACTACTTTAGGGAGTTGGAAAAATATAACCTACCCATTCTGCACTTTTATTTTGTCCTTCTGTGGCGTTGTCAAAATATTCATTACCCGAAGGGGCTATCCCACCCGCTTTTCGGTTCACGAGTTTACACTCGTTCACGTTTTTGATGTCTTGCATAAGAACAAACTAAAATCACATTTTTGGGTATCTTATTTATTTCCAACTCCCTTAACAACTAAATACTTTTCAACAAAAGTAACTACAAAATTTGGAAGGAGGGTATCTTGAAGAATTTTGCCAGAAAAGATTAACTTTTAGTTGTTTTGGTCACAAATTTGAAGAAAAAATAACTGTAATACCTGATTTTTAAAAATTTAAAAGACAAGAATTTAGCAAATTTGATTTTTCTTAGAATTTGTCTTTTGTACTTACGTTGGAAGTAATTTAAGGTTACAAAGTCGGATTGAAGAAATGTTGTATTCGTTAAGTGCGGATATATAAGAAGAAAGACTATTTTTAGAGCGTCAGCTAAAAAACTGATAAATGGTTAGTCGAACGTGTCGGACACCTTTGGAGGTGTCCGACACGTGATTATCAATTTTCAATCTGACTATCTATTAGAGCGTCAGATAAAAAAAATGGTATTAAAAAATCACTTAATATTTTATTTAGTTCGTCAAATCCGTTGTCAGTCAAGAAGCTTTTGACAACGGATTTGATAAGTGAAGTGCTGCTTTATAAAATAGCAAAGCCCTTACAAATCTAAAAATCTGTAAGGGCTTCTGCTTTATAGGACTAATCACTAATTAATCACTATATTAATTATTCGCATTATAGTCTTTCAATGCTTGATTTAATCTTGGTACGACCTCGAATAAATCACCTACGACACCATAATCTGCTGCCTTAAAGAAAGGCGCTTCTGGGTCTTTATTGATGACTACGATTATTTTTGAACTGTTGACACCTGCTAAGTGCTGAATCGCACCTGAGATACCTGCAGCAATATATAAATTTGGTCGAACCGCAACGCCTGTTTGACCTACGTGTTCGTGGTGAGGTCTCCAACCTGTATCTGCTACTGGACGAGAACAAGCGGTAGTGGCACCTAAAGTTGCTGCTAAATCTTCAATAATTCCCCAGTTTTCTGGTCCTTTCATCCCTCTACCCGCAGAAACGACTAATTCTGCTTCTGGTAATGGCACCGTACCGTCTACTGTTTTTACTTCTTTTATGGTTACTCTAGAAGTAGGAACATCTACAGATAAAGCCTCAACGGTGACATCGCTACCAGAAGCTTCTGGTTGAATGGCATTTCCCATTAAGGAGATAACCTTATTAGCGGAATTGATTTGATATTCTGCAATTGCCTTCCCAGAAAAAACATTTGTTTTTACCTTAAAAGCACCATCATTAGTGGGCACTTCTTTAGCCGCAGATACAGAACCTGCATCCATTCTAGCTGCTAATCTACCAAGTAATGCTTTTCCACTAGAAGAGTGACTAACTACTACTACTGATGCACCAACTGCTGCTGCTGCATTTGCTATAACTGCAGCATGTACTTGACTGTCAAAACTATTTAAAGCAGCATCGCTTACACTTACTACTTTAGTTGCACCATACTGTCCTAATTGTCCAGCATTTTCTGCATCTCCGAGTGTTAATGCAACACATTGTGTGCCCAATACTTGAGCGGTTTTATGCCCATAGGTAACTGCTTCGAAGGCAGACTTTTTAAATTTACCTTTAGGACTTTCTGCATATACTAGTACCATATTGGTTGAATTTTTTTTGTTGAAAAATAAAAGGCTTTAGGCTTTAGATTTCTAGTATTAGGTTGAAAGACCGCATACCGTAAACCATTATACCGTGTACCGTCTTAAATAACCTTTGCTTCCTCGTGCAATAATCTTACTAATTCATCCATGTTTTCTGGATTAATTAATTTAACTGCTGATTTTGCTGGTGGTAATTCATACCCTGCTACAACTGCTAAGTCTGTTGCGTCCGTTGCTGGAACTACTTTTAAAGGCTTACGCTTCGCCATCATGATTCCTCTCATATTTGGAATACGTTGCTCTGCTAATCCTTTAGAGGCACTTAATACAAACGGTGTATCTACATCAGCTACTTCCACACCACCTTCAATTTCTCTAGTGATTGTTGCCGTACTGCCATTTATTTCCATTGCTGTAGCAAAAGAAACATAAGGTTGGTCTAATAATTCTGCCACCATTCCACCTACTTCTGAACCATTATAATCAATAGTTTCTTTTCCTAAGAAAACCATATCGTATCCTTCTTCCTTGGCGTGCGCAGCAATTTGCTTAGCTACAAAAAGGGAACTTTTAGGTTCCGCATCAATTCTAACTGCATTGTCTGCACCAATCGCCAATCCTTTTCTAATTACAGTATCATTAGCTTTTGGACCAACATTAATAATGGTAACAGAACCACCTGCTTTTTCTTTTAATTCTAAAGCTCTAACTAAAGCATACCATTCATCATAAGGATTCATGATGAAATTGACACCTGCTTCATTGAATTGCGTATTATCTCCCGAAAATGATATTTTTGCGGTTGTTTCTGGAGTTTTACTTACACAAACTAATAATTTCATATTTTCTATTTGTGGTTATAATATAACTGCTTATAGATTAGTTAAGGAATAAAACTATTATTTTGATTATTAAGTACTTCTATAATCGACATTTTTTCTAGGATAGGAGTAGCTAAGTTTAATGAGTTGATGAAATGAAATTTAGACCAAATTTCTAATATTATCTCAACTTGTCTCGATGAATCGGGATTAATCTCATTTCCTTATCAACCTATTACCCTTTTTACAAAAGTTTCAATTATTTAGTAGTAGGTACTTATCTCAACTTTAAGTCATATTTTCCTTAATGCTTACTAATTAATAAGTATTTATTTGAAAATGATTTAAATTGCTGATTTCGATAAATTTACGTATTTATGAAAAAATAGTTTATCAAAAATCCATTAATTGAACGGCAAATATACTTATTTTGTTTTCAAATAAAAACCTACTGTAGCGAATTTTCGCTAAAAATGATTTTAATATGACCAATTCCAGACTCTCAAAGTTGATGGCTTTTTTGCAGGACAGCCCAGATGATTCTTTTATATTATTTGCGATTGCTAAGGAACACGAAAAGTTAGGTGCAGTCAAGGATGCCTTCGATTATTATGAAAAACTAACTGCCGTAGACCCTGATTATGTGGGTACTTACTATCATTTAGGCAAATTACATGAGGAAGAAGAGGAGACAGCACAAGCCTTAATGGTTTATCAAAAAGGCATAGAAATAGCTAAGAAAATAAAAGACCAGCATGCTTTGTCCGAATTAATGGGAGCAAAGATGAATTTAGAAATGGAGTTATAAAATGGCGGAGGGCAGAGAGCGAAGGGCAGAGGGTTGCCTTACGCTCTAAGCCCCTTGCCCTAAGCAAAATATATATGAGTATTACACAAACAGAAGTAGTAGCGTATCTAAAAAATTTACAAGACGACATTTGTAGGCAACTAGAAAAGGCAGATGGCGTAGGCAAATTTAAAGAGGACAATTGGGAAAGACCTGGCGGTGGCGGTGGTCGTTCCAGAGTAATTCAAGGTGCATTAATTGAAAAAGGCGGCGTTAACTTTTCGGCAGTGGAAGGTAATTTACCAGAAAAAATAAGTCAAGCCTTAAATTTACCTGCTTCTCAATTTTTTGCGACAGGTGTATCTATTGTCTTGCACCCAGTTAGCCCAATGGTGCCGATTATTCACATGAATGTGCGGTATTTTGAGACGGTGAACAAAGAAAATCCAGACCAAACGACTTGGTGGTTTGGTGGTGGGATAGATTTGACCCCTCATTATGTAGTAAAAGAAGACAGTCAGTTTTTTCACGAAAGTTTGAAAGCAACTTGTGATCAACATGATGCTGATTATTATCCCAAATTCAAACAATGGGCAGATGATTATTTTTATATCAAGCATAGAAAAGAGACTAGAGGAATCGGCGGAATTTTTTATGATAGATTAAGCAACCAAGATGGATTTACGAAGGAACAGCGGTTTGATTTTATGCAAGCGGTTGGGAATTCCTTTTGTCCTATTTACTTACATTTGGTTGATAAAAATAGAAATTTGCCTTTCAGCGAACAAGAAAAAAATTGGCAATTTATCCGCAGAGGTCGTTATGTAGAGTTTAATTTAGTTTGGGATAGAGGCACTAAATTTGGTTTGGATACAGATGGACGGACGGAGTCTATTTTGATGAGTATGCCGCCAGTTGCCAATTGGGTGTATAATCATCAGGTGGAGGAGGGGAGTAGGGAAGCGGAGACGTTGAGTTTGTTGAAAAAGGGAGTGGATTGGGTATAAATATTACTTTTACCAAAAAAACAATAAATCAAATAATCAAAATGATTAAAGCTTACTTTGAAGGAATTGAAACACAAATTTTAGAAGAAATTTCAGTCGCCAAAAAATCTATAAAAATAGCTGTAGCTTGGTTTACAAATCAAGAAATATTTGAAAAAATTCGGTAGAAATTAAAAGCTTTTTAAAAGCCTCATTTGCTAATGAATTCCATAGTGTTTTAGGACAATATTTAAACTATTTATCAGCACTTCGTCGAACGGATAAAGATAGAGTTCTGTATCTTGCAGTTCCTAACCATATTTGGTTAACAAAATTCCAAATTGAAGGGATTAAAACCTCTATTGAAGATTACCAGTTAAAAATTATCGTTTACGATATACAAACTAAAAAAATATTAGAATGGATAACTTAGCTTCAAAAATAAAAAGGCATCAAAAAACACTAGAAAGCTATATTAGAGGTCTAGCCAAACAGTATAATAGTTCTTTGGGTAGTGATAAAAATTATCATGCGATTATTGATTTAAAAACCAATCATTTTCAATTTGTCAAAATGGGTTGGTATAACAATGAATTTTTTTTTAATGTTTTAATTCATTTAAGCATTAAGTGACGACGCAGGAATAAATTGAGCCATATTACTTGTTCTTATTTCCTTCTAAGAATACTTAAAAAAGCCTTATGTAGCTTGGCTATATGCGGTTTTTTAAGCGCCCTTAGAAGAAAAAATAACTGCGTACTCTGGC
>JBGCFJ010000610.1:0-5569 GCA_045106885.1 Saprospiraceae bacterium | reverse complement strand
GCTCCTTATAGCACATTTTGGGTTATTACTGCTACAGACAGCGCCAGAGCGATGCTCTTTTTCGAATAATCAAGGAGCATCGCTTCGATACCGTCTGTAGGAATTGGGTAAATACCTCTTTTTTCAATAAGGAGCATCGCTTTCCTGCATATTGTCACTGCAAACTGCCTACTGCTCACTGAATTATCCTTCATAAACAGGCTTTCGCTTTTGCATCGTCGCTGCAAAGGCTTCGGTTATATCTGTAGAAAAAATCATCGCTGCATTCCAAACTTGCATGTGTTTCAAACTTTCTGCTACGGAATGGTCTCTGGTATATTGTAAAATTTGCTTAGACCCTCGAATAACAACTGGCGATTTTCCTGCGATATTTTCTGCCATCTTTGTCACTTCCTCCATCATGGTCGCCTTATCAGCGTAGCAACGATTGACTAAACCAATTTTCTCTGCTTCTTGTCCATAAACATTTCTACCTGTATAGGCTAATTCACAAGCCATACCATAAGAAATGATTTTTGGCAATCGTTGCATTGTTCCAACATCTGCTACTAAACCCATGTCTACTTCTTTGATACTAAAATAAGCATCTTCTGTAGCGTAACGCATATCGCAAGCACTGACCACATCAACTCCACCACCTACACAAGCCTTTTGAATCGCTGCAATAACGGGTTTTCTACATTTTTCAATAGCCGTAATACAGCTTTGTAAATATTCTAAATCCTCAATGAATTTTTCCCTTTTTCTGGCTTCGCACTTAAATTTGTCCAAGCCTGTGATGTCCATCAACATTGACAAATCTATGCCTGCACAAAAATGTTTGCCTTCGCCACTTAAAATAATACAACGAATTGCTGGATTTTTATCCGCTGCTTCAAAAATAGCTTTCATATCTGCCCAAGCTTGTCTGTTTAAAGAATTCGCTTTGGTTGGTCGATTGAGAGCTACATGTGCTACATGATTGATGATTTCTACTTTGAATGTTTCGTAAGACATATAATTTAGTTATGCGTTATTAATTAAGAATGGAAAATTAGGATAAAAATACTAATTTGGCAATAAAAGAATAGATTCTTTTAGGGAATTTTAAAATTAGATATTCTTAAGAAAAGTGCTTATATTCGTAAGTATAAAGCAAACTAAACTATTTTCAGTATGTCAACTATACCTATCATTGAAGAAAACGTATTTCTTCCTCAAAAAATGTTGATTTCAGTAACCGATTATCATCGAATGGGTGCAGCTGGAATTTTTGAGAATAAACCAAAAGTTGAATTGCTTGATGGTGAAATATATATTAAGTCAACTGATGGACAAAAAATGTTGATTTCTGTAGCCGATTATCAACGAATGGGCGCAGCTGGAATTTTTGAAAACAAACCAAGAGTAGAATTACTTGATGGAATAATATATACTATGAGCCCAATCACCCCCAACCATAATGGACATGTTGATAAAGTTGCTGAATTTTTCACAATAAAGCTTTTTGGAAAGGCTAAAGTTCGGACACAAGGTTCGATTAAAACAAGTGACTATTCTGAACCTGAACCAGATATTTCAATTCTCCGTTACGACGAACATTTTTACACTAAAAAGCAAGCAACCGCAGCAGATGTTCACTTAATTATAGAGGTTGCTGTATTTACTGTAAAAACAGATAGAACCATCAAGAAAAAAAAATACGCCAAAGCAGGAATTCCAGCATACTGGATAGTCATTCCACAAAAAGGCATTATAGAAGTTTATAAACAACCAGCAGATGGCAATTATGCCCAAAAATCTACCTATAAAATTAATAGCCAATGGACTATTGATGCTTTTGATTTGGCTGTAAAAGGTAGTGATTTTCTGATTCCGTAAAGTTTTTTCTCAAAATAAAAATAGGGCAACTGTTTTCCACAATTGCCCCACATCAGCTTGTATTTATGGTGTCGAATAAATTCGACGGTACTTTCCCCTATTCCTCCGTAAAAGGCGCTTCGGTTTCATTATGAAAACTCGGTGTGACACTTGGCTGAAAACCAATGGTACGCTGCGGCATACTTTGTGGACTAGCCACTAATTTTTCCGCTTGTCGTCTAATCGCATTATTGGCTTTGGCAGATACGCCTTTCCATAATAAAGCAAAAGTAGATGGATGTTTTTCGATTTCTTCGTACTCAATCGTAATCCCGCTTCCTCTTCGGAAAACTTCTACGGTAATGATACAAAAGAACGCTAAGATAATCGTAAAGCCGACTAAGCCAGAGAATAATCCTCCCCAAAAATTAGCGACTTTTAACTGAGAATCTGCTTTTTTGGATTGTACTACATTGGCATTGGCAATATTCTTATCCAAGCGACTTTGCTCTTTATCAATTGCTTTTTGCCGACTCGTTTTCCAGACTGCAATTCGTTGGCTGTGCTTTTCGTTAAGCGTTGTCATTTTATTCGTCTTAGCGGTCGTTAATGCAGCTGCGGTTGCTTTATGTTTTTTGGCTTGACTTTTTGCCCAACTAGCCCCTTTTCGAGCCTTTTGCTCATAGCCTTCTGCCTTTAATAAAGCTTCGTTCGCTTTGGCATCGTATTGTTTATCCAAACTTTCGACGGTTCTTAAATGACTGTCTTCTAGTAATTTTAAATCTTGTGCAAACCGATTGTCCACTCTATCAATCCGAGTTTGATATTCTTGATTCAATCGACTATGGTCAATTTCAATGGTATTTAAAGTCGCCTTAGACGTAAAAGTATGATGGATACCATTGGTTGATAAATTAAAGGATAATATCCCTAAACCAATCGTCATCGCTGCTACAATGCCAAATAAGGCTTTATACCAAAAACTTTCTAATCGTTTCCAGACCAACGCACGGGTTAGTACTTGTAAAAATTTGCGCCCTCCTAATTCTAGGACTGCGACTACCAAAATGACGGCGATAATGGATAATGCAATTGATACTGCTTTGGTCACCCCTGCTAATTCACTTTGCATGATGAACCAAACAGTTACTGCCTCAGTTAATGCACTAATCACCTGCGCAATTTTTCCCGTCAAATCCATGCTGGGAATAATTGGGCGAAACAGATCGTAGAATTCCCGATTGGTGGCGGTCGTTTCTACCTGTTTTAATCTAGTATTCTGATTCATAAAAAAAGATTGTTTGATTGTTGAAATTGTTTGATTGTTGTTTTGCTAAACGTAACAACCTTATTAATCCTGACAATCTATTGAAAAATAAACTGGACAATTTGAGGTAAGTATATGGTAGGAAAACAATAAAATGAAGCTAACTTTATTTCAAAAACAACAGTTAAAAACCTTTTCTATTTTCCTTTTTTACTACTGCACTTAGTGCTTTGAGAAGATGAAGAATGATGACTAAACGCCTATGTCTTATGAATTCATCGTTCATCATTTATCGTTCATCGTTCATCGTTCTGCTTAATTGCCAGTCGGTTAAAAGAAATTACACCCTTTAGACGAAAAATATTACAAAAGTAACATTTGTTATTTAAATAAATTTTATTACATTTGTACTAAAGCTAGGGATTGAAGGGTTTAAGGCATGAATAATTGACGGTTATCCGTAAATAATTAACCAAAATTTGGCTCGGTTTTCCACAGGCAATTCAGGAGTAATGTGGATAAAGTTGGCTCAAAAATGCAAAAAATGTGGATAACTCAACGTTTTAGTCTAATTACTAACAGCAAAATGTGGATAACCTTAATAATTGGGCGATTTTTAAAAACTACACTTAAATAAAAAAAATTATGGCTATTATTTTAAAAGTATTGCGTGTTTGTGTACCAAAACATCAAATGGCAAAGCTTAATGCTGTTAAAAAAGGCTTAAAAATGCAGCTTTATATTGAAAAATTAATTGAGGCGGATGAGAAAGGATTGATTGATTGGGAGGAGCTTGAAAAACAAACCAGTCATTAAAATTCCGATGAGACAGTAGACAGTCAGCAGTGGCAGTAGGCAGTAAAGCCTTGATTTTCAATGCTAAAATTTTGCCTAAACACAGTTATTTGAATAGTCTCTCTGATGATGTTTTAGGTTTTATTAATTTGTTAGCAATAAACCCATTGGTAAAAGTATATTTTCTACCGACAGATTTATTGCCAACAGATAGTTATTTGTATTCCTTTATCTCGATGTCTTTAATTTAAAATATGAGTACGTCTACCATGTCTCGCACAGACAAAACATTCGGCATCACTGTTTGTAAATTATTAATCCATCCGATTATGGCGGACGTGCCTTCAAAACCAATAACAATATATTCTATTAAATCGGGTTAAACAGGTATGAACTTAACTTTCGGTATTGTAACAGTTAATTCCTATTCCGAATTAAACTATGAGAAGCAAGCGATTTACGATAATGCGGTAAAACATTTTAAACATGTTTTGTTAATTGACCCTAGAAAGGTTTCTTATCAATTTATTCGAGGCGCAAAAAAACCTATTATCCGTTATCTTGGACAAAATCTAGCTAATCTTTCCGCCCTACACATCAGAGGGGCTAACAAAATAGCTAATTCTACATCTATTTTAGCCCATTCCTTAGACTTCTGTGGTTGTATAATAAGTGACCCAATTTATAAATTTAGCACAAGCTCTAGTTCTAAACTCTTAGCTACCGTTGGGCAATACGAAGACCATACTGGGTCAAGTTCCTTTATAGCCTTCGACTTGGAAAATACTTTGGCGCTCATTGCTAGTATTGAGGCTAAAAAGCTATTCCCTATAATTGTTAAGCCAATCAATGGCAGACAAGGCAATGGGATTTATTTATTAAAAACAGCCGCCGAAATGCTAGTATACACCAATCAATTTTTTGAACAAAGGACGGATTCCGATATTCCGATATTTCTTCAAACTTTTGTTGCTTTCGTCAAGGAATATAGAATCTTTGTGATTGATAAAAAAATAATCGGACTTGTTGTAAAAATTAAGCAAAAAGGACAAATCGTTGCTAATACCGCCAAAGGTGCTACCTTCATTCCTATTGAAAATCCCCAACAAGTAATTGTTGAATTCAT
The DNA here is from genome assembly GCA_045106885.1 of Saprospiraceae bacterium. Taxonomy (GTDB): domain Bacteria; phylum Bacteroidota; class Bacteroidia; order Chitinophagales; family Saprospiraceae; genus JAFMDF01. The sequence continues at coordinate 542 of JBGCFJ010000610.1, read as the reverse complement.
TCTAGACCACTTATCCGATGGTATTTATGGCGTAGATGTCGCTATTGATACAACGGGAGGTATTCATTTAATTGAAGCCAATAGGTCTCCCAATTGGAAAGCTTTTCAACAAGCTACAGGAATTGATGTGGCAGCAGTTATTATACAAGATACCTTGCGGAAAATTAATGATAAATAGGAATGCTACTGTAGGTATAGATAGTCAGAAAAAAAATTGATACCTAGAAAGAAGTGAGCAGTCAGACCGTTTATTACATAAACTGTCAGAAGTCAGATTGAACAAATTTAAACTTCTGACATTCAGCTGGTTGCATGTATTTAATCTGACTTCTGACAGAAAATTTCAATTTTCGGTCTGACTTCTGACCTCTAAAAAATATCAGTTTTTTAGCTGACGCTCTATAATTAGAGTCTGTCCGTAAACTTGTGCTTTGCGTGTCTAACGTAATCGCCAAATTTATTTGGCTGATTCAAAATATTGACTGTCAGTAATTTATGAACCTACCAAATAAATTTGGTGGTTACGAGCGGAACAAAATCGA
>JBGCFJ010000061.1:0-3100 GCA_045106885.1 Saprospiraceae bacterium | reverse complement strand
AATCTTATTATATTCTAAATTCTCAGCAGTAGAAGTTGCCTTTACACATACCTTAAATGAATTGCGCTATTATATTATTACAGGCATTGTCGTCTTGATTTGTACAGCAGGATTTGTCTTAAAACCGAATTATAGATTAGTAATTGTCGGGTTTATTAGTACCTTCTTTTCCTATTTATTTTTGGAGAATTATTTCCCTGGCCTCAATTTTTTTGTGCGAGCAAGTATAGTAATTGCAACAGGCTTTTTATTAATTGCGATTCCAGCATTTTTCCAAAAGGGCATGCGCCCATTAAAAGACATTTATCAATCAGCTTCTCCGCAATTGACTAGGGCAGGTGTCGTCTTATTAGTTTCTTTAGTGGTTTTACATTTGATTTTTCATTAATAATCTGAAATCCATATTTAAATCTGAGTGCTTAAATTTAAATATAAAAATCCATATTTAAATCTGAGTGCTTAAATTTAAATATAAAAATCTATATTTAAATTTTGACCAATTCTTTAATTAAATTACTTTCGCTTATTACTGAAAAATAAATATAAAGCGAGTATTACTATGTCCACCAACCAATACAACCAAGGCTTAGATAAAAATCAAGCCAATTATACGTCTCTTTCTCCCCTAACTTTTATTAAAAGAGCTGCTTATGTGTACCCCAATAAAACAGCCGTAGTCTATGGCGAAAGGCGTTTTACATGGAAAGAAACCTATCAACGTACTCGTCAACTAGCTTCCGCTTTATTAAGATATGGCATCAAAGAAGGACAAACGGTTTCTGTATTGGGTTATAATACACCAGAAACTTATGAAGCACATTTTGGCATTCCAATGACTGGCGGCGTAATCCACGCGATTAATACTAGATTGGATGCGAAGAATATTGCCTTTATGATGGACCATGCGGAAACGAAAATTTTGTTGACGGATACTTTGGCAGCACCTACGATTAAAGAAGCATTGAAATTAGTTAAGCATAAACCATTAGTCATTGATATAATTGACCCAAATGAAACGGGTGGTGAACGATTAGGAGGAATGGATTATGAAGCATTTATTGCCGAAGGAGATGCAAATTTTGCTTGGCAATTACCCGTAGATGAATGGAATGCAATCGCTTTAAATTATACGTCTGGCACAACAGGAAATCCCAAAGGCGTAGTTTTTCACCATAGAGGGGCTTACTTAAATGCTTTAGGAAATATTCTAGCATGGGAGATGCCAAAAAATCCAATTTACCTTTGGACTTTGCCGATGTTCCATTGCAACGGTTGGTGCTTTCCTTGGGGATTAGCGGCAGTTGGTGGAACGAATATTTGTTTAAGAGCTGTTCGAGCAGAAGAGATTTATGAATTAATTGAGAAAGAAAATATCACGCATTATTGCGGCGCACCAATTGTGCATAGTATGATTGCCAATGCTTCAGATGAATTAAAAGCGAAGAAAAAGCATTTGGTCAAAGGCATGGTTGCAGGTGCACCACCACCAGCGGCAGTATTGGATGCGATGGCACAAAACGGTTTTGAAATCACCCATGTTTATGGTTTAACGGAAACGTATGGTCCTGCGACTTTCTGTGATTGGGATACCGATTGGAATGCCTTTCCAGCAGCGAAACAAGCAGAAATCAAAGCAGCACAAGGCGTAACGTATCATGTCTCCGAAGACCTTATTATCGCACATCCAGAAACCTTAGAACAAGTACCTTTTGATGGCGAAACTATGGGTGAAGTATTATTTAGAGGAAATAATACCATGAAAGGTTATTTGAAAAACCCAGCAGCGAATGAAAAAGCTTTTGCAGGAGGTTGGTTCCATAGTGGAGATTTAGCGGTGACTCTACCGAATGGATATATCCAACTAAAAGACCGTTCCAAAGACATTATTATTTCTGGAGGAGAAAACATTTCCAGTATTGAAGTAGAAGGCGCTTTATTCAAACACCCTGCGGTAATGGATGCGGCGGTAGTCGCTAAAGCAGACGAAAAATGGGGCGAAACGCCTTGCGCTTTTGTTGCTCTAAAACCTGGGAAGGCAGTAACAGAAGCAGATTTAATTGCCTTTGTCCGTACAGAAATTGCCCATTATAAAGCACCGAAACGAGTTGTTTTTGGAGATTTACCAAAGACTTCTACGGGGAAGACCCAGAAATTTGTTCTACGAGAAAAGGCTAAAACTATTTAAAAAGAAAATACATTGAGCAGCTAATATCCGTTGGGTTTCATTAATCCGTTGGGAATTAAACACAACGGATTCCAGCAGCTTTTTATCAGCTATTTAGATAGAGAATCTAATCTCTTTTCCTATCTTCACATTTTAAAATAAAACTTAAAACCTAATCAAATATGTTCTATTTAACACAAAGTTTGCATCGAAATGCACAAACAAGAGGTCATAAAATTGCAACGATTAATGGCGACCGTCAAAGAACTTGGGCGGAATTAAAAGATAGAGTAGCACGATTTGCGGGTGCTTTAAAAAGCATGGGCGTAGAAGAAGGAGATAGAGTAGCTATTTTAGCCCTGAATTCTGATAGATATTTTGAGTATTATTTAAGTATCCCTTGGGCAGGTGCTTGTGTTGTTCCTTTGAATGTGCGTTGGTCGGCAACAGAAAATGCGTATTCTTTGAATGATGCGGGGGTAGAGGTATTGGTCGTAGATGACGCTTTTGCGAAAATGGTTCCTGCTTTAATAGCAAAAGGAGTTAATCTAAAAAGAGTCATTTTTATAGGAGAAGGGGAATTACCAGAAGGGATGTTGGATTATGAAAAATTAATTCAAGTACACCAACCTACCCCAGATGCTTATCGAAAAAATGATGATTTAGCGGGTATCTTTTACACAGGTGGGACAACAGGTTTTCCAAAGGGGGTAATGTTAACACACTCGAATGTTTGGGCAAGTGCAATAGCTTTGGTTAGTTTAATTGGTTTGGGAGATGAAGATAGAGTTCTACATGCAGCGCCCATGTTCCACTTAGCGGATGGAGCGATGACACAGGGCGGTATGTTAGCAGGGTCAACCCATGTTTTCATTCCGATGTTTACCCCAGCGGCAACCATACAAGCGATTGATGAAAAGAAGGTGACGCATTCCT
>JBGCFJ010000609.1:0-3218 GCA_045106885.1 Saprospiraceae bacterium | reverse complement strand
ATAAACTAGCCATTAAACAAGGTACAGGAATACCTACCTTAATCGCTTCTGTAATCACTGTTCTTGTATCTTTCTGGGTTTTGTTCACCTTTTTAGCAATTGGTGCGTCCATTAATAAATTGGACAAATCCGCTTGTTTTTTATAGGCTCTTCTAAAATCTTCTAATAATTTGGCTCGAACGATACAGCCTCCTCTCCAAATTCTAGCCACTCCTTCTAAGTCTAAATTAAACCCATATTCGTCTGAACCATCCTTCAACATCGCCATCCCTTGAGCATAGGAAACGATGAAAGAAAATAGCGTCGCATTTTTTAATCTTCTGACCATTGTCTTCTGGTCTTTTTTAATCAAACCTTCGGGACCAGTTAATACTTCCGCAGCCGCTACTCGTTCTTTCTTAAAGGCAGAAACAACTCTAGCGATAACGGCTAAATCTATGGTTGGCACCGCCGCTCCCAAATCTAAAGCCTCTTGAGACGTCCATTTCCCAGTCCCTTTTTGCTTGCCTTTATCCATTATTTGGTCAATCAAATCTCCATCACTTAAATTGTCTTTAGCACTGAATATTTCGGCCGTTATTTCTACTAAGAATGACTGTAGTTCTTTACTATTCCAGTCTGCAAATACCGCTTGAATGGCTGCATTATCCATCCCTAACCCTCTACGCATGACATCATAAGCTTCTGCCAACAATTGCATTAAACCATACTCGATGCCATTATGAACCATCTTTACAAAGTGTCCTACTCCACCTTCGCCTAAGTAAGTTACACATGGTTGTTTGCCTATTTTTGCTGCGACTGCTTCCATGATAGGCTTCACTTTATTATAAGCTGTTTTGTTACCACCTGGCATCATACTTGGTCCTCGTCTAGCACCTTCTGCTCCTCCTGATACGCCTATCCCTAAAAAATGAATCCCTTTTGGGCTTAATTCTTTTTGACGACGCATGGTATCCTTAAAATAAGAATTCCCTCCGTCCATGATAATATCTCCTTTTTCTAAAAGGGGCAATAAATCAGCAATCACATAATCGACAATTTTTCCAGCAGGAACTAGTAAAAAAACTCTTCTCGGCTTTTCTAAGGCATCGACAAATTCTTCTATTGTTTTAGCCCCATATATATCTCCTTCTGCATCTTTTAAAGAATCTACTTTACTCATATCTTTATCATAGCCAGCTACCTCAAAGCCATTATCTGCCATATTCATCAATAGGTTTTTTCCCATTGTTCCTAGTCCTACTAAGCCTAAATCGTATTTGTTGGTACTCATAAATTAATTTAAGGTGATTGAAATTTGTTGGAGCTTTTAGCTATTATTACTTTACCTTTTTTACTCCAATCTTGTTAGTCATGTTCCAAAATAACTACTTACACATAACAATTAATTATCTTTGAACAAACCTACTCATAAGGCAAAGAAATGATATTTTGTGGAAACTACCTATACTATAGGTTAGATGGTCGTTAATTGTTTTATAAAAGCTAACGTATTTTTAAAATGAAGTTCGTTTTTTTAGGGTAAAAATGCTTAAAAGGTCTTTATTCTACCATCATTCGGATTGATTTCTCTGCGTATTAACCCAAATTAGCCAAAGTTCAGAAAATGATTATATCTTTTAATCCATCCTTTTCGTTATCTTTGTTGACAAACACAAGTACCCAATCAAAATTAATCGACACATTTTATGAGGGATTCTTTTTCCGTTCTGCTTCGTTAAAAATAACGCTTAATTATGCTTAGGCGCTTACACAAATTTTAAAACCAACGAATTGTCGATATTTTAAAATGTCGATAATTGTTAATCTCAACTTCAACCTCAAATTCCCGCCGAAGGTGGTTGAAAATTTGAAATTGAAAATTGAATTTTACTTAGGTACTTACTTGAAAAAATTAAAAACTAAATTTATGGCCAACCCCAGTTTAACAATAAGAAAACCTTTCCTTTCCTTTAAAATACACTTGCTCTGCCTACTTTTTTCGTTAGGTAATATTGCTATGGTGTTTGCTCAAGAAGCAAGGGTCATTGACGTTGGGCCAACCCTTTTCAAAAGCTTTCAAAGACCAGCTATTTTAAAATTAACCTTGACGACAGCTACTAAACAGCTAGTCAGTAAAAAATTCAAGGAAGAATGGCAACCCATTACCCTAAATTATCAAGATGCTTCAGGAACTGATATTGAATGGGAAGCTAAAGTTCGAACCAGAGGCAATATTCGGAAGCAAGTTTGTTTTTATCCACCGTTGAAACTAAAATTCAAGAAAAAATGGCTGGTTGAAAATGGACTAGATTCTAATTTTAATGATTTAAAATTAGTGGTTGGTTGTAAGAAGGGAGATTTTTATGGAAAGTTAGTCTTAAAAGAATATTTAGTCTATAAATTATATGAAGCATTAACGGGCATCAGTTTTAGAACCCAATTAGCGGAAATCGACTTTATTGATACAGAAAATAAATGGAAACCGCTCACTACTTATGCTTTTTTCATAGAAAATCAAGATGAGATGGCGACTCGGCTCAATGCTAAATGTGCTAAACCTAAACGGCTTCGTTCCAAATATATGTATGCCGACCAATTAGATAAAATGGCCTTGTTTGAATATATGATTGGCAATACGGATTGGTCCGCAGTTGGTAGTCATAATGTCCGCTTAATTAAATGTAAAGACTATCCACTCCCCTTGCCGATCGCCTATGATTTTGATTATGCTGGTTTGGTAGATGCCCCTTATGCTGTTCATGGAAAAGGCATTGACTTAGAACATGTTACCGAAAGATTATTTTTAGGAATGTGTAGAGAGGAAGGAGTTTTAGAAAAACAAATTCCAGTCTTTCAAGAAAAAAAAGCCGCCTTCTACCAAATAATCAATGATTTCCCCTACTTAGATGCCAAAGACAAAAAAATAATGATTGGTTACCTAGATGAATTTTATGACGTATTAGATTGTCCTAATTCCTTTAAACGGAATATTTCGGACTATTGTCGGAAAGAGGGGCGGTAACTATGTAGCTTAGGCTTCCAGCCTGAGTAGTTAAATGCAAACAAAAAAGTGAATTAGGCGCTATTAAAACCCTAAGTAGTCAGTCAAGATGATAGTGTCGGGTTGTATTTGGATGAATTTTGAAGTTGTACTAGGCAAAAAACGCAGACATAGCCTTTGCTATGGCGAGTATTTTTAACGACGTACAGCTTTAAAAGTCGCCAAATTACCC
>JBGCFJ010000608.1:0-2918 GCA_045106885.1 Saprospiraceae bacterium | reverse complement strand
TAGAGCGTCAGATAAAAAACTGATAAATGGTAGTCGAACGTGTCGGACACCTTTAGAGGTGTCCGACACGTGATTATCAATTTTCAATCTGACTATCTAGTGACTATGTGGTCAAAACTTCAAAAAATGCTAACTTATTTGTCTGATTACTTTTATTCATCAACTCTATTATCTATAAATAAAAATAGTGCTACCGAAAAACATTCGATAGCACTATTTTCACAATACTCGACTAGGATTGCCTAAAAAGACAAACGCAAAAAATATAAATACTAAGAAGAAAAGACTTTTATTACAAATCTTCGATTACCGCTGATAAGCCTTTATCTGTTAAAGCTTCTTTCTTTGGGCGAAGTTCTGGTTTTGGTGCAGTCTTAACGGTTGCTTTTCCTTTAAAGTGAATAATCATCGCCAATTGCTCTGCTTGTTGGCTAGAATATTTAAGGACGTCCATAAAACATTTAATGACCCAATCAAAGGTATTTTCATCGTCATTATAGACTACTAATAAGGATGGCATGCCGACTGCCACATCTTCAATTTCCTCTACTGCTACATCTTCCAATTCTTCTACAGCGCTCGTGTACTTAGTCATCGTTTAAAGTATGTTATTAAGATTATTTTATTGTTTAATTTTAATTCAAACTAGCCAAAGCAGCTTTTACTGCTTCAAAATTTGGCAAATCGCCTGCACTATCTAATACTTCTGCATACTGAACAATTCCTTTTCCGTCAATTACAAACGCAGACCGCTTTGATACCCCTTTCATACCTAATACAAAGTCTTTATATAGCGAATCGTATTTCTTAGATACACTCTTATTAAAGTCTGATAATAACGGAAAGTTCAAATTTTGTTCGCCTTTAAATTTATCCAAAGTGAATAAAGAATCAACAGAAACCGCTAAAATTTGTGCATTCAATCCTTGGTAGTCTGCGATATTATCTCTCATGGTGCATAATTCCGTGGTGCAAACACCCGTAAATGCCAATGGAAAAAATAATAAAACAACATTCTGTCCTTTATAGTCTTTTAAAGCAACTTCCTGCTTGTCCGAGTTATATAATTTAAAATTAGGAGCTTTATCGCCTACACTAAGTGCCATGATTTATTATTTTTGGCAACATCAAAAAGTAAGTTGAATATTTTGTCAAGGATTTAGATAAATAAACGATTCAATTAAAGTGTTTTATCTAAAATCTTGACTCCTTAAAATATTCAGGTTATTTTTTGACATTATTTAATGAATAAAGATACTTGATTTTATAAGAATTTGCTACTCTTTTTTATCAAGCACTGCAAATTTAGGGATTTCCCGTAAAAATATCGTTTTTTGTGCCTTGAAGTTATCCACATTTTTTAGACAGGGGTAGAGGTATAAAGGAGTCAAGGGGTAGAGGTATAAAGGGGTAGAGGTACAGAGGGGAAAAAATATAACATATCCGTTACTCTTTTGAAAATTGAAAATTATAAATTGAAAATTGAAAATTCACCATGACCGCTACTAGAAGAGCTTTTTTTGAATTACATTTCGCTGTTTTCTTATATGGTTTTACCGCTATTTTAGGAGATTTAATTGATTTATCGGCTACGGTATTGGTTTGGTGGAGAGTATTGATTACGAGTATTAGTTTACTCTTTTTGATAAAATTTGGAAAAACATTAAAAGGGATTCCTAAAAAACTATTATGGGAATATATTGGTATCGGCGTCTTGATTGGTTTGCATTGGATTACCTTTTTTGCTGCCATTAAATTAGCCAATGCTTCGGTTGCATTGGTCTGTTATGCTACTTGTTCTTTTTTTACTTCTATTTTAGAACCATTGATTACCAAAACAAAATTCAAATGGTATGAGTTTGCCTTAGGCGCTTTGGTTATTCCAGGTATGATACTAGTGGTTCAAGGCATTCAAGTAAATATGATGCTAGGGGTTTGGATTGGCCTATTATCCACCTTAATTATTGCTCTATTTTCTATTTTGAATAAACTAAGAATCCATGATTTGGATACCCCTTCTCTTACTTTTATAGAAATGACTAGCGCATGGGTATTTATTAGTTTGGTCTTACCTTTCTATTTTTATTGGTATCCCGATTGTAATTTTTTGCCAACAGCGGATGATTGGGTTTATTTATTCATCTTAGCCTTAGTTTGTACAACGTTAGCTCTTGTTTTAAATTTAAGAGCGCTCAAACATATTTCTGCTTTTGCTTCTAGTTTGACCTATAATTTAGAACCCGTTTACGGAATTATTTTAGCGGTTGTCATTCTGCAAGAGAATAAAGAACTAAGCCCTGCTTTTTATTTGGGCGTATTGATTATTTTAGCTTCTGTTTTTAGTTATCCTTTATTGAAAAACAAAGGCTGAAAGGCGGAGAGACTAAAAGGCTGAAAGGTATCTTACCCTTCCGCCTCTCCGCCCCTCCGCCTTTCAACCTTTTCTTATGCCTCGTTTCCACCTCATAGAATTTGAAGACCAACAATGGTTTCCTGCTACTATCCGAAATTATATGACGGACTTTTTGCAATTTGTGACCAATCAATTTGATTTGTTTAAAGGGAGTGTACCTATTTTACAAAAAGGTTTGGAAAAGAGTGGACAGGGGCAAATTATTGACTTAGCCTCTGGTGGTGGCGGTGCTTGGTTGAAATTAGTCCAACATTTAGAGGCTAGTCACCCTGATTTAAAAATAAAACTCACTGATTATTATCCCAACCATAGGGCTTTTGAAAAAATGGTACAAAAGGGTGATGGACATTTCTCCTTTGAAAAAGAATCCGTCAATGCTTTACAAGTTTCTAAAAATTTAAAAGGCTTCCGTACCCAATTTTTGTCTTTCCACCATTTCAAACCAGCAGACGCTCAACAGATTTTACAAAATGCAGTCGATAATCAAGCCGTCATTGGTATTTTT
>JBGCFJ010000607.1:0-2813 GCA_045106885.1 Saprospiraceae bacterium | reverse complement strand
ACAACAGCGAATCTATATTTGCTGCTCCAAGCGTCGGAAAATATAGATTTTCCGTTGTCTGTCCTAAACTTGAGTATCCAACTTTAGACGGGTAGCTGGTTTTTGCATAAGAAGTAGCATTACATTTATTATCTCAATTCCCCAAATCATCTTCTTGCTTCACGTTCGGTGGTTCAGGTGCTGTTTTCCCATTCCGTTTCATAAAAGAAAATAATTCATCGAAGTCATTAAATTCTTTTCGAAAGGAAAGGCCTACACCCGTATTATTTCGGCGTCCGCCAAAGATTTCTGGTTCATTTTTATAATAACCTCGCACTTTTAAGCGGCGGTCTTTGGTTAATTCATATTCAATAATAAAGTCACCTGTTACCAAGGCATCACTGCTATTATTGACCACATAACCACCACCCAAATTGGCCTTACCAGCAATATTAACGACCCAACGGTCTTTGAGGCGAAGTTTTGGATTAATAGAGAACTCATGTCCCGTTCCTAGATTATTTGGATTGTCTATAGTTGCGGCATCGTATTGATTATAGTTGACATCAAAATCTTCTAGTACTAAAAAATTACTTTTAGAAAGTCCTTGTGAGAATACTTCTCTTAAATATATAGACAGTTGATTGGATAATAATTCACTTAATGTATTGATGGCTAATTGAGATTGCCGTCCAGCAAAAAGGGTGCCTTGATTGGAGGGTAAAAAACTACCAAATAAGATAAGTCCTAAAACTTGGGTATTCAATTCATTGTCATCTAGTGCAACTGACCGAACCTTATTATCTGTATAATTCTTTAATTCTCCTGTTAAGTTTGGAAAATCTAGGCTGAAATTAATATTTGGTTTTAATAATTGCCCAGTCAATCCCATTGTTAAATCTACTGCTGTTGATTTTCTAGCTTCCGTTTTAGTCTCTTCATCGTTGAGGTATTCCAAAATGAAATTATAAGGGGAAGTACTTAACGCTTTGTATTCCGCATCTATATTAATAATGGCATTATACGGGTCACCTGTCCAATTAATCGTCCCACCTCTTTTAACGACAAATGGTTTATTGACCACATTTAATAAAGTAAATAAATATGCTCCTTGGTCGATTTCATAATTGCCATACATGGAAATATCTCCACTTCTGTTCATATCCATTTTGATATTACCATTCCCCATACCTTTCATAATATCGCCAGCTTGCTCGTCAAAAATGAGTAACACTTCTGCTGCGTCTGTCATTTCTAATTCCATCTGTAGGTCAATGCCTTTGATTTCATTGGTTGTTGCTGGTAATGGTTCTTCTTTTTCCGCTACTTTGGCAATTTGAATCGTATCTGGTTTTTCAAAACGAATAAAACTCGCTTCTTCTACCGTGCGTTCTCCCGATACAGGAATAGATACCCTGGTGCCTCTTGCAGTTGTTGCTTTAATATTGATATTGGTACGGTCAAAATTACCAGAGAAATAAATATCTCCTTTGCCGATTCCTTTGCCGTAATAGACTTCATTATTGGCTTTGGTGGTATTGATAACCGTAAAATGGTCAGATTGTACTCGACAATCTAAGGCTAATTTGTTGAAAAATTGATGCGTAATTCCTCCTGTTACTCTAGCGGCATTTCCAGCTTCATCAAAAATAGTTCCTCCCGAAGCATCCAATAACCAATCGTTGTTCATTTTGACGATTTCATCTCTAATAATGTATTTGGTGTTGGTGTATTCTAGTAATGTTCCGCCTTCATAGACTCTAAGATTGCCGTCTAAATCGGGGTCTGATAATACCCCTTTTAAAGCTAATTGCCCGTCTATGTTCCCATACGTACCAGAGATACCACTTCTGACAAAGTATTCTGCTAGATGAAGTGGATATTTATTGATGTCTACTTTAATATCTAAATAATTTGGACTGGTAGCAGGAATTTTGGGTTGGGCTTCAATATTAGGCGGATTATAGAAGCCCGTTAACGCCATTCGACGGTCGCCATTCTGAGTCGTTAGGCGAACATCTATAGGGCTTTTGATATTGGGAGCAGTAGCTGTTAAAGCTAATTCCCCATAATTGTCCCAATTAATATTAAAGGTATCAGCTACTAAGTTAAGCTGTAATTTTTCTAAAGTAAATAAATTTGCTACACTTGCATTTAGTTTGTATGCTCCCTCAAAATCTAGTTTGCTAAAATCCCATAAAGTGTCAATATAACTAGCATTAAACCCTTCTACAGACAAAGCGAGTCCTTTATCTAGTAGGCTATTAATCGCTACTTTTTGCTTACCTTCTGAAATTTGAAAATTTTGGGTTTGTATAAAGTCTTTACCGATTTGCAGATAATTATCTGGCTCAATATTCCAAACTCTATTGAGAATTACTAAATTAGTCGGCAATAAAGCGATATTAAATTGCTCGCCTGCTAGTGCAAATTTTCCTTCTAAGTTTAATTTATCCAATTCATGCGTCACATCTGCGGCATTCAAATTAAAAGAAGCAGAATCATTTTCGATATAAGTCAACAAGGAAATGTAATCGAATTTTAAATTGCCAATTTTACTGTCTTGGACCGAAAAGTCTACTTTACCTTCTTTCTTGCCACCACCAGTTACTAATTTTATTTTCTGAGTAGCTACATTTCCAAATTTGAAATTAGGTACTTCTAAATCTACCAATAAAGTATCTTTTGCTAAATCGAAATAGGCATTTAGTTGAAGATTTTTAAGCGTATCTAAATTTTTATCTAATAAATAGGTGAAATTTTTGGTATCAAGAACCTTTAATTTTAAATCAAATTCATTGGCAGTAACACTTGTATCTTGCTTACTATGAATG
>JBGCFJ010000606.1:0-2326 GCA_045106885.1 Saprospiraceae bacterium | reverse complement strand
CAGTTAGACCAGTCAATTTTTCTTCTAAGGAATTCAAAAAATGCTTGCATAATGGATTATGGACGCATTTTTTGAGTTTCTTAGAAGGGAAAAAGGCGGTATAAATGGTTGATTATTTCTGCCACTTTGCCTAAGTAACATCGACAGCTTACTTTAAATTCCCCACGGATTACAATTGTTCAAGATATTTTTTCATCGTTACCCAGTAGCGACAATAGAATAAGTCACTATAAAAATGTCTTATCCTCTAATTTTAGTCGTTTCTTGTTTTTAGTTAAGGGTGCTAATAACCCAAAGGTCAATTGAAAACTCTCTGTACTATTCGTCAAGGAGGATTGAGTTTCAATATCTAAGAGTCCTCCATTGTATCGAATATCTAATAACATCTTCCAGCCTTTTGCTATTACTTTTTCGGTATTGATGCCTAAAGATACAGCAAGATTAAAGCGTCTAATTCCTGCTTCTTTAAAGCTAACGGGGACTTCAACAGTCCGACTCAGATTGGCATAAGTAAAATAATAAGATTTAACATCAATTGCAAAAGCAGGAATGATGCCTCCGACGATGCAAAATGCATATTGCTTGTGCTTAAATATTTTTAGTTTTCCTAGTAAAGGTATTTTACTATAAACGATGGCATTATTATAAACTCGTTGTTCTTCTCTTACTTGCACCGAAAGCACCGTGCCATCAGCAACTAATGCCAATTCTGGTATAAAACTAAAATAATCGTTGATATTAACTTCTAAAGGGATACTAAAATAAAAACCATTTAAATTGCCTTTACTCGTTGCCGTAACAGGATTGATATTAAAAAAAAAAGTAGATTTAGATTGATTGATACCGCCTTTTAAGCCAATATAGGTTTGTGAAAAAATGGGGAGAGATAGTAATAGTAAAACTATTACTAGGTTTAATCGGTATGGAATCATTGTTGTATTTCTTTATACAACGATTACATATTGCTATTAATTTTTAGGCTGCTTTTTTTAACATTATTCGCTTTCTTTGGTTAGCAAAAAATTGGAATTAGGGTGCCTCTTAAAATATCACTACCTCTTTTTTTTGAAAAGCGTTGGTAGCTTGGAAATTCATTTCCAAGGATAAAACTTTGTCTTGGAAATGAATTTCCAAGCTACCAACGACAATTTGAGATGCGCCTCAGAAAATGTATTTTAATCAAGCTCCATCAATTCCGTTCTGCATAAATTTTAAAACTATCCAGTATCGCTTGGTCTTCATTTTTATAAATCCAGAAAAAACTAGCATGTAAGCATTTTAGCAGATAACTTTTTCCCGTGGTATTTGCTTCATTGGTAATTAAGGTTTGCCCATTAATATTTTGAAAAGTAGTATTTTCTTCCTTTATCATTTCAATGGATTGCGTACTATAATTAATCTGTTGAGGCTTTTTATATTTTGTCACAATCCGCTTTAATTGTATAAATTTTCCTTGTACGTCGGTGACTAGTTTGTATTTATTTCCTACTACCCCTGGTTTTTGCTCTTCCGTTCTAATAGATTGTAAACCAGTATACCAATGCTTCATTTTAGTGGCATCGGTATATAAATCGAAAGCAGTTTCCAAAGGTAAATCCACTTTTTGAGTCGTCGTGTATTTTGTCTTAGGAAAAAGCACACCTGATAATAGGAATAAGCCTAATAAGACCGCTAAGAATTTTAAAAGAAATTTTATGATTCGCATTGTAAGCATTTATCTATTGTATTAATCTAATACTGAAGCAAAGTAAATTGACTAGCGCGTCAGCTAAATAATTAATATTTTTTAGAGGCCAGAAGTCAGACCGAAAATTGAAATTTTCTGTCAGAAGGTACTATCTAAAAAAGCAAATTTTTTTAAATTTTTTTTATACCTTTAAGACAAAGTAGGGACACTTACCCAAAGTAGCTACTGCATCCACTTTGTTAAGGGTGCTATGTCAGGTGTTCAATTTACCAAATCATTGTTCCTATATGTTTTTCAAAATCACCTCTCTTTGTTCTTTTACAAAGATATGAGTCAGATGATACAGGGGTAAAATACTGACAATCAATGACCTTCTGACCTCTATGGCTACCCGCCAGAAGTTGTAAAATTAGTAAAAAACTGACATAATTATAGGAGTTGGAAATTACGTCAATTTGATATTTAATGACTGATAATCAATTGACTAAATTTTGGTAGGGCTACCCGCCAGAAGTTGTAAAATTAGTAAAAAACTGACATAATTACAGGAGTTGAAAATTACGTCAATTTGATATTTAATGACTGATAATCAATTGATTAAATTTTTTATAGCTACTACAAATTTAAGAATATTCTTCT
>JBGCFJ010000605.1:0-12888 GCA_045106885.1 Saprospiraceae bacterium | reverse complement strand
TCCATCTGCATCGCTCGCCCAATTTGAATCCGTTGGGCTTGCGGAGAACCTGCACCGTGCATACTTTCCGTTAAATAACCAACAGCATTACGCCCCAAAGTCATATTTTCAATCAAGCGTAAAATACGCATACGATCTTCGGTTTTAACCGTCGCTTTTCCTCTTAAATATTTTTGAATCAAACCACCAATTTCTGGATGATTGAGTTCTTGTTCAGAAGGCATGGTAGCGACCAAGCCACCACCTATATCTTGTGCCAATCGACCAATTTCATAAGGCAATTTAGTCACATGATGTTTACAAACATTGGCAATCATACTATCACAAATATAAGCACCTGATTTAGTTTCATACCCTTGATGAGAAGCCGCTATTCCCGTTGCATAAATGGTTTCATTCAAATGCGTCATTTCTACCAGCTTATCTTTGATATGAGATGCTTTTGGAATCCCATTCATCTCCGCAATATTCGCTGCGGCGCCAATCAAAACATCGCCTACGCCACTTTTACAAACATAACTTCTTCTATGGTAAGCGGTAAATCGCTCAACTAACATGGCGGCAAAATCGTATTCGCCATCCATGAAAATATATTTATTAGGAATGAAAACGTCTTCAAAAATGACCATCGCTTCCTGTCCAGCGTATTTAGCATTTCCTACATCAATAGAACCTTCCTCCATACTCCGAGTATCACAAGATTGGCGGCCATAAATGTAAGTAATACCTTTGGCGTCTACAGGAACTGCGCCTGTAATAGCATAAGCCTTATCCCCTTCTCCCAATCGCATCGTCGGCATCACAATCATATAATGAGAGTTAATGCAACCTGTTTGATGTGCTTTTGCCCCACTAATATAAACACCTTCTTCCGTTCGTTTTGTGATATGCACAAACATATCAGGGTCTTCTTGTTGGTGAGGGGCTAAACTTCTATCTCCTTTTACATCGGTCATTGCGCCACCAACAACATAATTATATTGGTGCATTAAAGTCAGAAATCCTTTGAGTCGTTCGTGGTAACTCGTTCCATATTTTTCGTCTATTTCAAAAGTCACTGAATACAACGAATTAAAGGCATCCATCCCCACGCAACGCTGGAAACAAGTCCCTGTAATTTGCCCTAATTTTCTTTGCATTTTATTCTGCAAAACCAATTGCTTCGCATCCGTGCAAATGTTTAAAAAACGGCTAACTGGTTCGCCCGTAAAAGGAGAAATAACAGCAGCTAATTCTGGTGCTTGAACTGCCAACTCGTAAGTTTCTGCAATGGCATTAATAGAGGGGCGAATCATTGGATGCTCAACGTAATCTTTGACTTTTTCGCCAAAAAGATAAATGGTTAAGTCTCTTCCTCGGAGGGAATTAATATAGGAAGTACCGTCGGTAATTTTTGTGGGTGTTTCTTTTGTGGTGGTCATGTTTTATGGTATAGGGGAACTGAAGTTCCCCGTGAAGTATATTTTTTCGGGGAACTGAAGTTCCCCTGTACAGGCTCAAAATTACTACTTTATCCCTATTACTTTCTTGGTTGGCTGTAAAATATCGGTGAATAATTTCAAGTTCTCCTGATTTTCTTCCAAATAGAAAGCATTCATAATGTCTTGCTTTTCTCTTTTGGTTAAATGATAGGTCATAGAAGCCCTTTCATTTTGTTCGGTTGGCTGATAAGAGAAACGAATGACGTCAAAATGGTCTTCGCCTAATAGGTCGAAAATAAAACCTAGATTGGTGTCATGTTCAAATTCTTGTAACTTTAATAATTTTCCAGCAATTCCCAGTGGATTAAAAATACTACCTAACAAACCATCTTCATCACTTGGCGTTACTTCATCAATCCCATCTTTTGTATCAATTTGTACTAAGACAATCCCGCTAGTATTTTCAATAATCCAATCTTTAAAAACATGAATGAATCGAGTAGCCGAAGTAATGCCATGATTGTCTCTAAAACCAGCGTCTAAAACTTCTATTTTGGGTGTACTTGGTAAGTGAACATTTGGTAGAATATAAGGATAGGTTGCATTCATTCTTAATGCCGTAGTGAATTTTAAATTCATGGCATCTTGTTCTTGAAAAACTTTTCCAAAATCCACCGCATCTGTTTTGACGGTATTTCTTTTGCTATCAAAGATTGGTGTTTTGGTCATATACGATACACCCTGTGGTGAAATGACCATTCTTCGGCCATCATTAACAATAGCTGGCGTGATAAAAAGCATTGGAATCGCTGCTTTTTGCTCAGGAATTTTATAAGCTCTAATTGTTTTATCTAGTATTCCTTCTGTATTTTCATTAAACTGTTTTTCAAAAATATACCCTCGGTCTTTATGATATTCATACTCGCCAACTTTAAAGGTTGCCCAAGGCAAAAAAAGGTCATTCACAACAATCGTAAACGTAATAGAGTTTAACAAGTCGGTGGATACATTTTCAATATGGCGATTATCATAAACGTCTACTTCATTGCCTAATGCTTTTTGTAAATAAACTTCTCGCATATAAGCTGCTCCTAACATACCGCCAGAAGCACCTGAAATTAAGGAAGTCTGATTCATTAATGCTCCACCCAATGCTTTGTCTACTTGCTGTATGACTTGAGTAGTCCAAGTAGCCGCTTTCATACCGCCGCCACTGACGCAAAGTAAGATCATTTTGGGTTTTGCTTCTGCTTGTTTATATTTCCAATTATTTAGAATAGCGGTGGTGTTTTCAATGTCTGGAGTAGTATACTTTGGAAAACTTTGAATGTCTAGCGCATCCGTAGTATAGTCTGATTTGTTGGTATTGTAATTTAATCCGTAAGCTTTATTTTCATGACTAAAAAACTCGTATTTCGTCAGTTGTTGTACGCAAGCTAGGAGTAAAATAATAATAGTCATTCGCCATTTTCCAAACCAAAAAGTAACTGCACCCACTAAGGCGATAACCATACTGCAAAGAATGAAAACACTAGAGGCAGCAGGCAGTCGGAAGTAAGGATTATCTATAAGGAAACCGAGTAAAATGAGTAGAAAGAAACCAAATAATTGTACGACTAAAATATTCAAATGATTTTGCTTAAATACTTTGAATAAGGTTTCTTTGTCGTAATGCGTTACACTTCTCACCAGCATAGGGCGAAAATCGGTCGATAAATAGGTATCTACTTTCCATTTAGTTCGATTTTCTCGAATGGAATCAATGTTAATATAAGGACGTCCTGGTGCTAATTTCCCAGTTAAGTTAGGTGGTACTTCTCTTGTTTTTTCGAAATGTAAAATGTCTTTATTAGTATATTGAAAATAGATGGCTAATAGAGAAATAAGTAATAAATTACCCAATAAAAAACCACTGCAATTGAGCATAATATTCTCAAAGGACCGCAATTCGTAATATCCTTGAAAATAGACAATGTGTAAGAAATAAAAGACGAAAAAAGAAAGAGGAATAATGAAATTATTAATGCAAAACTTAGTAAATGGTTTTGCCATTGTGGCTATAAAGGGAAAACGGTGGGCATCTAGTAGATAAGTCGTTAGATTCCATGACATCATAAACGCCCCAAACCAAAAACCAACAATAAAAAAGCTAATAAAATTAATTTCGCCTAAATACTCAGGAGAGAGAAATAGATATTTTACCCCAAAAATACTTCCAATTTGCCCACTAATTAATAATGCCAGTAATACCCAAGTGAATAATAAAATCAAATTACTCCTGAAATGCAAAATGAGCAATTGGAAAGGAAAAGAGTAATAAATATTTTTTAAGCGTTTACGCATTTGGGAGATACTGAAAGTTTTAGTTAAGAAGAATAGTTTTCTGACAAATCTTGTGGGAAATCAATTCGTCCGATGACTAGCGTCGTCGGATGAACTGATTTTAATTATCCAAAGATACAGTCATCGGACGATTAGCATCTTATTTCATGGGATTTATCAGAGAATTAGAAGAATGTTAGCAATAAAACTATTTTGTTGTCAATTTAGTTGCTTATCCATTTTAATGCAATGCCCTTTTGTAGTTATTTTGACGAAAAGAATTGCAATTTTAAGTCTTTCAGGCCAAATAAAAAACGGTAAGACAAAATGGCTTACAAAAGCCCTATTTTATCTTACCGTTTTAGCGATATTAAAATTGACGAATATTGAACTTGAAAATTTTATAAAGTCCGATAATTCATTGGCGTCAAAGTAAACCCCTTTGCCTTCAATAAATTCACGACCCCATTTTCGCCGCCTAAATGACCCGCTCCAACTGCAAAAAAGGTCACTTGCTCGTCCATCATTTTTTGCATTACAGGAATCCAATTTTTATTTCGCCCGACCAATAAAAGGTCTTCGTATTGTCCAACACCTTCTTCATCGGCAGCAAACATTTTCATCATGCCTTTTATATCTTGGTTTTTATACAATTTAACCATCTCCTCTAATTGGTCTGTACTAGACTTTTCGACTTTGATACTTTCGTATAACATCGCTGCTTGTGCTTCATAAGGAATGCTGTCAAACATGCTCATTTGATATTCGGCAGTTTCTAAACCACCAATCGTTTTTTCCTTATTTTGTGCCATTTCCATAAATTCCATTTCGTAACTCATCATTTCACCTGTATTCAAACCACCGCCGCCAGTCATGTCCATAGATCCAAAAACAGACAAAAACATAGGTTTGATTTTTTCCATCATTTGCCACATAAAATCGTTCATACCCATTTCTGCAAAATGTTCTTTTACTTCCTTGTACTTATCGGGTGCTAAGAAATCACTTAAAGTTTTTCCATCTGTCATAAAGGCTTTCATCATTAGCCCCATTTGTGCGCCCAAATCCATCATGTCTTCCATATTGATTTCAAAAGCCACTTTTTCACTTTTACTAAAAGCTTTTTTAGTCGCTTCTGTTAAGAAGAAATCATCTTTGGCAATTAGATGAATCGTGCCATATAAATAAGAAGTGTCTTGTAAGCCATTGCCACTAATTGACCATAATAAGGAATTGGCAATCGGTTTTGGGGCAACCGTCTTTTCGACTGCTTTTTCAATTGGCGAGTTCGCCTCTTGTGCTGTTAACACACTTAAACCAATGAAAAGAAAAAATAGAGTATTGAATAAAAATTTCATTTAATATTTTTTATGTAAAATGGGAAAAGACAAAGTATTCTATGCCTATCACCTATAAAATTACCCTTTAGACGGCAATAATACCGACTTGTCTCTAAAGAGAATCCTAAAATTTAAAGAATAGTTTAAATTTTCTCCTTTTTTAAATGCTTTATGCCAAATCATTTCTATATTTCGAGGATTTCTCTCGTATCGACGAAACTTGTCCTCGATTTATATCGGGATTCATTCGTCGAGATGATAAACTTAAAAAGACGGATGAACTCGTCTGTACAACTTAACGAAAAAGATATGCCATTAATTACTATTGCCCTCGGAATTGCCGTCTTATTACTACTCATTCTTGTCTTACGATTTAATGCGTTTATCGCTTTAATCATCGTTTCTTTAGGTATCGGTGTTGCTTTAGGGATGCCGATAACTGATGTCATTGAATCTATCAAAAAAGGAGTGGGAGGTACTTTAGGTTATTTGGCTTTAATCTTAGGTTTTGGCGCAATGCTCGGTGCATTAATTGCGGAAAGTGGGGCTGCACAAAATATTACAACCAGTTTAATCGACAAATTTGGTATTAAAAATATTCATTGGGCGGTGATTTTAACGGGTTTTATTGTTGGTGTTCCGATGTTTTATTCTGTTGGATTTATCATGTTGATTCCCATTATCTTTTCGATTGCCCAATCGACTCGTTTGCCTATCTTATATGTGGGTATTCCAATGGTAGCGTCTTTGTCCGTAACACATGGTTTTTTACCACCGCATCCTGCACCAACAGCCATTGCGGTGATTTATGGGGCGGATATTTCCCTAACGTTGTTATATGGTATCATCTTGGCTATTCCAACTATCATTATCGCAGGCCCTATTTTTGGCAGTACTTTTAAAAATTTTAAAACCAAAGAACAACCCAAAGATTTATTTCCATTGAAACAAATTCCCGCAGACCAATTGCCTTCTTTAGGAATCAGTATCTTGACTGCTTTAATTCCCGTTTTATTAATGGCAGCTTCCGCTATTGCGAAATTAACTTTACCAGCAGATAATACCCTTTATAGTGTACTCAGCTTTTTAGGTGACCCAATTATTGCTATTTTGTTAGCAGTATTAGTAGCGATTTATACCTTGGGAATTAATACTGGGAAAACGATGAAAGAAGTGATGGATAGCCTAGCAGAATCTGTCAAAATTATCGCTATGATTATTTTAATTATTGGCGCAGGTGGCGCTTTTAAACAAGTACTGGTCGATAGTGGAACGGGCGATTATATTACTGAATTAATGGTTGGGTCTAATTTTTCTCCACTATTGTTGGCTTGGTGTATTGCTGCTGCTTTAAGAATTGCGCTTGGTTCTGCTACGGTTGCCGCTTTAACAGCAGGTGGAATTGTTGCGCCGTTAGTTGGTGCTACTGATGTCAATGCAGAATTATTAGTATTGGCAACAGGCGCAGGTAGTTTGACTTTATCACATGTCAATGATACAGGTTTCTGGTTATTTAAGGAATACTTTAATTTGACAATTGGTGAGACGCTTCGGTCTTGGACGGCTATGGAGACGATTGTTTCTATTGTTGGGTTGGTTGGTTGTTTGATTTTGGATATGTTTATATAATGCCGTAAGCATCTACTAACGTCCTATTTGTCATTTCGTAGAAATCTACTAACACCTCGTTTTTTTGTGAGTGGATTTCTGTGAAATGACAAGTAGTGTGTAAGTAATTTTCTTCAGAGATGCCCCCTACTTCCGCCCCTTAAACCGTCGCTTCTTCCCGCCATTCTTAGAACTCCGAACTCGCCCCTTCAAAACTTCTCGTTTCTGATGCTTCCGCTTATCCGAAATCAATTTCTCAATCAAATCCTCTCGGTCGATACTCTTTAATTTTTCTCGAATTTGCTGGTGATTTTCTCGTTTGTGCCAGAAGAAAAATAAGTGTTGATTTTTCTTTTCTTGTTTGGTTCTGGCGGTATAAACTGGCTTTAAGGTATAAGGATGTAAGCCTGTGTAATAAATAATCGTTGCTACCGTCATGGGCGTTGGCGTAAAACCTTGCACTTGTTCCAACTGGAAGCCCATGTCCTTAGTTTCAGCCGCTAAATTGGCCATATCCTCTACTTTTGACCCAGGGTGACTGGATATAAAATAAGGAATTAACGGCTGATTTAAACCATGCTTTTTATTGATGCGGTCAAATTTATTTTTAAAATCATGGAAATGCTTAAAGGAAGGCTTTCGCATGATTTTTAAGGTATCATCCGATGTATGCTCTGGCGCTACTTTTAGGCGACCACTGACATGACAAGTGACCAATTGTTCCATATATTCTTCGCCACTTCCATCCGAATTTTTATTATAAGAATCTGCTAATAAATCGTAACGAATACCACTTCCAACAAAGGCTTTTTTGACCTTTGGATTGGCATCTACTTTTTTGTAAAGTTCCGTTAAAGGCTTATGAGAGGTATCTAAATTGCTACAGATGACAGGGTGAATACAAGAAGGACTGACACATTTATCACAGATGGATTGTACCTTGCCTTTCATGCGGTACATATTCGCAGATGGACCGCCAAGGTCACTAATGTAACCTTTAAAGTCTGGCATTTCTGTTACTGCTTCTACTTCTTTTAAGATAGACTTTTGCGACCGACTTGCAATAAATTTCCCCTGATGGGCAGAAATCGTACAGAAGCTACAACCACCAAAACAACCACGGTGCATATTAATCGAAAAGCGAATCATTTCATAAGCTGGAATGGACCCTCGTTTTTTGTATTTTGGATGCGGTAATCGCGTGTAAGGCAAATCGAAAGAAGTGTCAATTTCCTTTTCTGTCATTGATGGATAAGGGGGATTAACAATTAAATGATTGTCCCCACTCTCTTGAATAATTCGCCTCGCATTGACTTTATTCGATTCTTGTTCAATTATTTTAAAATTCGCTGCGAAAGAGCGTTTATCTCTCAGGCATTTTTCATGAGAACTTAGATGAACATCTTCCCATGATTTATTTTTAGGTAATCCTTCCGCTTGTGGTCGGTTAATAGCAGTTTGAGGAATCGTCGTTAAATTATGAAAAGGAACACCTCTTTTTAATAAACGTAAAATTTCTCGCAAAGGCATTTCGCCCATACCGTAGACCAACATATCTGCCCCACTCATCTCTAGAATATTGGGAAATAATTTATCTGCCCAATAATCGTAATGCGTTACTCGTCTTAAAGAGGCTTCGATGCCACCAATTAAAACGGGAACATCAGGATATAATTTCTTTAGAATTTTTGAATAAACAACCGTTGCATAATCTGGTCGAAAATTGGCTGCACCTCCTGGGGTATAAGCATCCGTAGAACGCTTTCTTTTACTAGCTGTATAATGATTCACCATTGAATCCATGCAGCCCGAAGTAATGCCAAAAAATAATTTGGGTTTCCCCATTTTTTTGAAATCTCGCAAATCGTCCTGCCAGTTGGGTTGTGGCACAATCCCAATGCGCATCCCTTCACTTTCTAGTATCCGACCGATTACTGCCGTACCAAATGCTGGATGGTCTACATAGGCATCGCCTGAGATAAGGATGATGTCTAGTTCTTCCCATCCTCTCATTTCTACTTCCTTTTTGGTAATTGGAAGCCAATCTGTTATTGGTAAATTATGTGCTAACATGGTGCAAAATTACGGATTTTCTTGATGGTAAATAATTATTAACCTATGACCTTGACTTTTTATGACTTTTTTATGTAAATAAGTGAGCTAATTCTATGTCTTTTTCTACTTTTAGGGCAAACGAAAAAATACCATGCATAATCAACAACTTTTTATCAACGATTTACAGCTGAATATTCAAGGGGATGTCTTGACGGATGATTTGAGCTTAGGACTTTATGCCACAGATGCTAGTGTGTACCAAATCAAACCAATCGTCATTGTCTTACCCAAAGATGAGAACGATGTGATTGCAGCAGTAAAAATAGCGCATGACCATAAGGTGAGTATTTTACCAAGAGGGGCAGGAACTAGTTTAGCAGGACAAACGGTTGGGCATTCGATGGTTTTAGATTTTTCAAAATACTTAAATCAAATCGTCGAAATTAATGTGAAGGAACGCTGGGTAAAAGTGCAGCCTGGCATGGCTAGAGATGATTTAAATGTAGTGCTGAAACAGCATGGATTAATTTTTGCGCCTGACCCTGCTACTTCTAGTCGAGCGAATATTGGCGGCATGATTGGTAATAATTCTTCAGGAACGAAGAGTATTTTATATGGTAAAACGGTGGACCATGTCCTTGCTTTAAAAACGGTTTTGTCAAATGGAGCAGTTTGCGAATTTAAAGAATTAGACGCTACGGCTTTTGCTGAAAAAATGACTCTAGATAATAGAGAGGGGACAATTTATAAAAATTTTAAAAACCTTATTGACGATAATAAAAAAGAAATTGAGGCAGCATTTCCCAAGGTTATGCGTCGAGTACAAGGATACAATTTAGACGAATTTATTCATACGGAAAATTGGAACTTAGCAAAATTGGTCTGTGGAAGTGAAGGAACGCTGGCAGTTACATTAGAAGCAAAATTAAACCTAGAATTATTACCCAAATACAAATCGGTTTGTGTAGTACATTTTGCAGAAGTACTGGAAGCTATACAAGCGGTAGAAACGATGCTGGAATTTCAACCTTCTGCCGTAGAAATTTTGGATAAAACAGTTATTGATTTAAGTCGAAAAAACTTAACGACTAAAAGAAGTTGTCACTTTATAGAAGGCAATCCTGCCGCTATTCAAATTGTTGAATTTTACGGACAATCAGCAGCTGATGTATTAGAACGACCCAAACAAATGGTCGAAAAATTGAAAGACTTAGGTTTTGGCTATGCTTACCCCATTTTTCCAGCAGGCAATAATTATGAAGATGTTTGGGTGATTCGCAAAAAAGGACTGGGTTTAATGTTGGGGGTGAAAGGAGATAAAACCCCCTTGGCTTTTATTGAAGATTCGGGTATTCCGTCCAAACATTTACCAGAATATATCGACCGAGTTTTAAAAGTTTGTGCCAAGCATGAAACGGAGGCAGCAATGTATGCGCATGCAAGTGTGGGGGTAATTCATGTACGCCCAATCTTAGATTTGCGACAAGCTGAAGATATAGAACGCTTTAAAAGAATTTCGGAAGATACCTTTGATTTGGTGAAAGAATATGGTGGTTCTTGGAGTGGCGAACATGGGGATGGACTAGTAAGGAGTTATAAACTCAAAGAATTTTTTGGCGACCATGTTTATGGCTTATTAAAGGAAGTCAAACAATTATTTGACCCCGAAAATTTAATGAATCCAGGAAAGATAATTGATGCTCAACCTATCGACCAAAATTTGCGCTATGGGGCTGCTTATAAAGATGAACCCGTTGACACTATTTTTAAATATACAGAAGATGGTAGTTTTGAAAATGCGGTTCATACGTGTACAGGCGTAGGCGAGTGTCGAAAGATACAAGGAGGTACAATGTGCCCAAGTTTTAAGGCAACTAGAGATGAAGTACATTCGACTAGAGGGCGAGCGAATGCTTTGCGTTTGGCAATGTCCAATCAGCTAAAAGGTGGTTTGACGAATGAAGAAGTTGTAGACGCTTTGGATTTATGTTTGTCTTGTAAAGCTTGTAAATCTGAATGTCCAAGTAATGTGGATATGGGGAAATTAAAGGGAGAAATTTGGCAAAAGAAATATGACGAAAAAGGAATTCCATTAAGAGACCGTTTTGTTAGAGATGCTTCTAGCATGGCAGCCAGATTTTCTGGTGGATTGGCAGGATTCGTAAATGGAGTACAAAAAACAAAACTGTTTCGTAGTACTTTAGAAAAAGTCGTAGGCATCGAAAAAGCACGCATTTTGCCCGAATATGCGACTCAACCTTTTTATAAATGGTTTGCTAAGAACTATACTTCCAAGTCTGAAGCCACTAAAAAAATCGTCTTATTCGCTGATACTTATTTAAATTTTCATGAGCCTAATATTGGTATTGCAGCAACTCAATTACTACAAACCTTGGGCTACGAAGTTATTTTGGCGAATGTTGGTTGTTGTCAACGCCCCAAAATTTCGCATGGTTTTTTAAGAGCTGCTAAGAAAGAAGGGACAAAGACGGTACAAAATTTAGACAAATATTTTCAACAAGGATTAACGGTAGTTGTTTGCGAACCAAGTTGCGCCTCGGCTTTAACGGACGATTTGCCCGATTTAATTGATAATGATGAATTGGCAAAAAAATTAAAAACACAGGTCAAAATGATTGATGTGTTCATTCAAGAAGAAATCGAAGCAGGCAATATTCAACAAGGATTAAAAACGAAAGCTAAAAATATTTTTGTACATGGGCATTGCCATCAAAAGGCTATTTATGGTACTCAAGCCATGAAGCACTTATTAAGCGATACCAATGTCTCTGAAATTCCTTCTGGTTGTTGTGGTATGGCGGGTTCCTTTGGTTATGAAAAAGAGCATTATGAATTATCCGAAAAAATAGGGAATGAAATTTTACTACCTTTTGTTAAAGAAATGAAAGTTGATGATACTTTAGTGGCTTGTGGTTTTAGTTGTCGACATCAGATTGAACATTTTACTGGGAAGAAGGCGGTGCATTGGGTGGAAAAAAAAAAAAAATAAATAAAACCAAAATGATTAACTGGATACTACAAAAAAATCTTACGAAACCAGCAATATTAAAACGTATCAAAGCCGCTTTAAATAAGGTAGATGAAACTTGGGAAGAAATTGAAGTTATTCCTTTTTCTAAAAAATTACCAAAAATAAAAAATAAAGCTGCTTTCAATATTATTTATGGGTCGACTACTTTTATGTTAAATGCTTTTCATGAAGAAAATTATAAAAGAGGGGTCTTTTATAATCCTGAGACTTTTAATATGAAAAATTATGTTGATGAATGGAGGGAAAATGTTTTGAATAGCGATGGTTGTTTAATGGAACTTGGTAAAATTAATACTATCAAAAGTCAACCTTTAAAAGAATGGTTTATTCGACCAAATCATGATGGGAAAGAATTTAGTGGTCGTGTTGATACTTTTGAATCCTTAGTAAAATGGAGTCAAAAAATTTGCGCCCTTAACTTGCCAGATTTTAACGCTAAAACAATGGTTTGGATAGCGCAACCAAAAGATATTATTAAAGAATGGCGATTATTTGTTGTTGATGATAAAATAGTTTCTGCTTCTAAATATATGGAACAAGGTGTATTAACAGAAAGCGAAGCAGATATTCCTGATGCAATGCTAAATTTTGCTTCTAATAGAATCGGAGAATATCGTTTATCTGCTATTTATGTGATGGATATAGCAGAAATTGCTGATGGCTATAAATTAATAGAATGTAATTGCTTTAATGGAACGGGTTTTTATAAACATGATATTGAAAAAATTATTGGGGCAGTCAATGTCAGTATTCCTAAAAAATGAGTACTTTTGCAACCTAAAAAATTATTATGATAAACTTATTAGGCACTCACTTCTTCATGTAGCTTCGCTAATTTTTATTGACAGTTTTAGCTGTCCCTACCATTTATAATTGATAACTTATAACTCATCACTAAATTAAGATGTTAGATAAATTAGAAGCTATTCAGGAACGGTTTTATTATTTGGAAGAACGCTTGTCTGACCCAAGTATCGTTTCTGACCAGAAAGTATTTGCCAAAACGAATAAAGATTACAGCGCACTGAGAGAAGTCGTTGAAGTTTTTAAAGAATATAAAGAAGTTTTAGGGAATATTGATACTGCCAAA